>NZ_NEHZ01000056.1:0-542 GCF_002112565.1 Pseudomonas sp. R25(2017) | reverse complement strand
GCGGGCCGGTGTTGGTGCCTGTGGCGCTGATGCTGTTGGTGGAGTAGCTCGGTGCCGTCCATGCACCGGTGTTCGCATCCAACGCTGCGCCGCCGCCCAACGCGGTCGCGGTGTCCTGCCCTGCCTTGTTCAGTTGGCTGACGTTGACAGCATCGGTTGCGCTGGAGCCGGCGGCGAGGCCGGTGATGCGACGGCCGTCGGCGCCATTGGCGATGTTCACTTCGCCGCCCGCCGTTGCCGTCCCGCCGACGCCATAAGCGGCGTTGCCCAACGTCGCGCCCGTGGCGGACGAGTTGGCGCCCAGCGCCACACCGTTGGCAATCGTCGCGCTCGCGAGCGGGCCGATGGCGACGCTGTCCTGGCCGGTCGCGCTGCTGTCGGCCAGGGTCGAGTTGCCGTGGAAGTATTTGATGCCGGCGCCGTTGTTGACGAGGCTGTCGACAGTCTGGTTGGTCGCGAACAGTTGCGAGCCGTTAACGGCGTCTGTGCTGGTGGCGTTCAGGGCACCGGCTGCGACGTTGGTCAATTTCACCGCTGTGCCG
>NZ_NEHZ01000055.1:0-558 GCF_002112565.1 Pseudomonas sp. R25(2017) | reverse complement strand
GGCACGCTGACCACCCGGATCGGCGGGCAGCTCGACAACCGCAAAGGCTTGATCCAGGCCAACGGCGCGATGGATGTGCAGGCCACCCGCCTGGACAACCGCGCCGGCAAGGTCTCCGGCCTCGACACCCTCACCGTCGACAGTGCCGAAGCCGACAACCGCGGCGGAACGATCCGCGCGGACAAGGCACTGACGCTGCGCACCGGCACCCTGGACAACCGCAGCCTGGGCCGCCTCGAAAGCAAGTCGGCACTGACCTTCGACGGGACACGGCTGGACAACAGCGACAAGGGCCTGATCACCGCGACGGGGCCGCTGAGCCTCAAGGCCAAGGAGGTGATCAACAACGGCGCCGGGCGCATCTCCGGCAAGGGCGACATCGAGGCGAACATCGACGCCCTGAGCCAGCAGGGCGGTGAACTGGTCGCCGAAGGCAACCTGACGCTGACCGGCAAGCAACTGGGCAACCGCGAGGACAGCCTGGTCGCTTCGCTCAAGGCCCTGACCGTGAACGTCGATCAGATCGACAACCGGGGCGGTTCGCTGTCCGGCGGGCAG
>NZ_NEHZ01000010.1:0-221703 GCF_002112565.1 Pseudomonas sp. R25(2017) | reverse complement strand
GACCCCGACCAGCCGCTGGTCACCGGCTGCCTGTACCACAAGGAAAACGTCGTCCCCTACGACCTGCCCGCGAACAAGACCCGCAGCACCTTCAAGACCCTCAGCTCCCCCGGCGGCAAGGGCTACAACGAACTGCGCATCGAGGACCGCAAGGGCGCCGAGCAGATCTACCTGCACACCCAGCGCGACTGGGACGAGAACATCGAGCACGACCAACGGATCCGCATCGGCAACGAACGGCACGACACCGTCGAGGCCAACGCCTACAGCGAGTTCAAGGTCGAGGAGCACCGCATCACTCATCTGAATCGCATCAGTGAAATGCGCGCCGACGACCACCTCACCGTCGCAGTGACCCGGCACGTGAAGGTCGGCACCGGGCAGTTCGTCGAGGCTGGAACCGAAATCCATTACTACGCCGGCGAGAAGGTCGTGGTCGAGGGCGGCATGGAACTGACGGCCAAGGCCGGCGGCAGCTTCGTGAAGGTGGACGCGGGTGGGGTGACCATCAGCGGGGCCGAGGTGAAGGCCAATACCGGCGGGGCGCCGGGGGTGGGGAGCGGGATTGCGATCCTGGCGCCCGTCATCCCGTGGGCAGCGGACCGGGATAAAAACGGGCAACTGTTGAAGCCCGCCACGGTTGCCGGGCCGCCCGAGGCGTCTGTACCTGCCCCCACGATCGCCGAACGCAAGCAGGCCCGCCTTCAACGCCAGAACAGCCAGGCCCTGACCCTCAAGCGTGCGGCCGAAAACGGCACGCCTTTCTGTGAGGTCTGCTCATGACCAACGCCCTGCCTGAGTTGGATCTGGGTCTGATGACATGGCTGATGGGCGAGTTGTGGCACGAGGGCGTTCACCCCGGCGCACCGCAGGTCTACGCCTTGCTCGACGGTGGCCGAGACGAACGGATCGAACCCATGGTCCGTTCAAGCGGGGCGGAATTCACCTGCCTGTATGCCGGCAAGCTCGAACCGGCGCTGTCCGCCGTCGCCCCCTACCTGGTTCATCTCGATCCGCACCAGCCGTTCACCGGCGCACTGCTGGATGCTGGCTGGGGAGCCAGTTGGGGCTATTTTGTCGTTGCGCCGGCAGACATATCCCTTCGCCAGTTACGACGTCACTTTCGAACCTTGCTCAAGGTCGAGGATTTCACAGGCAACCCGCTGGTGTTCCGCTTTTACGATCCGAGGGTGCTGCGCACGTACTTGCCCACCTGCCTGCCGGAGGAACGTTCCGCGCTCTTCGGCCCTTGCAGGCGGTTCATCGCGGAAACCGCAACGCCCGGTTCGCTGATTGCCTATCCAGCCGTTGCCTCTGCCGATGCCGGCGGGCATGTGCGTGCGCTGCCGTCGTTCAAATGAAGCGGGCGGCCGCTCAGCGTCCGTAATCTGCAATGCCCGTTCGCCGCGTTTCATGCAGGCTGCATGAAGGCCCTTTGCGACTGGAGCCTGCAACCCACTGATTCGCTTGCCGCTTTCCTCAGCGCCGGTTTGGCACGCCCTGTGCGATGAATCAGCAATCACGCCTGTGATCCATCCACCACCATAGGGTAAGCGCCATGAACGCCATCGACCTCCTTAAAGCCGACCACGAACGCGTCAAGGACATCCTCGCTCGCTTGAGCGAATCGACGGAGCGGGCCTTGAAAAAACGCACCGAACTGCTGAGCAAACTGGAGACGGAAATCTCCATCCATACGCGCCTGGAAGAGGACATCCTCTATCCGGCCTTCAAGCAGGCCGGCAGCAAAGAACAGGACGTGATGTATTTCGAAGCCAAGGAGGAACACCGCACCGTCGATAGCCTGGTGTTGCCCGACCTCAAAGCCACCGACCCAGGAACGCCCGAATTCGCCGGCCGAGTGAAGGTGGTGCGCGAGCTGCTGGAGCATCACATCGAAGAAGAGGAAAAGGAAATGTTTCCCCAGGCCAGAAAACTTCTGGGCAAAGCCGCGCTGGATGAGCTGGGCGTGGAGATGGAAACCCTGAAAGGCAAGCTCAAGAAAGAGATGGCCAACGAGCACGTTGCGGCATGAGCCTAAGTCGCGAACGCTCCGTCATCGTCAAGGACGATCCGGCAGCAAAGGGGGCTGACGATGGGCAGTGAGGTGCGCATCGGCCTATCAGGCTGGCGCTATGCCCCTTGGCGAGGCGATTTCTATCCCGAAGGCCTTATTCAAAGGAAAGAACTCGCCTACGCTTCGCGGGCCGTCAACAGCATCGAAATCAACGGCTCGTTCTATGCCCTGCAAACGCCCGAGCGGTACGCGCAATGGGCGCAGCAGACCCCCGACGGCTTCGTGTTCAGCGTCAAGGCGCCCCGCTTCATCACCCACGTCAAACGCCTGCGGGACATCGAAGAGCCTTTGGCCAACTTCTTTGCGTCAGGTGTGCTCGCGCTGCGCCGTAAGCTGGGGCCGATCCTGTGGCAGTTTCCGCCCAGCTTCAAGTTCGACGAAACCCTGTTCGACGAATTTCTCCGGCAATTGCCCCACACCAGCAACGCCGCCAAGCGCCTGGCGAAACACAGCCAGGAACGCCTGCACAAAGAAGGCTACCTGGAGAGCACTGCCGGATTGGCCATGCGCCACGCGGTGGAAATCCGCAACGACAGTTTCCTGTCCCCGGCCTTCATTGACCTGTTACGCCGGCATGGCGTTGCGCTGGTGGTGGCCGACACCGCCGGCAAGTGGCCCTGCATCGAAGACCTGACCGGCGACTTCGTCTATCTGCGACTGCATGGCGACAAGAAGCTTTACAGCAGCGGGTATTCGGAAAAGGCCCTGAAGCGCTGGAGTGAACGCATCGATCTCTGGCGTCAGGGGAAGCAGCCCGACGATGCCCGGCTGGTGCAGCACAAGGCAGGCAGGCGGCGCAGGTCGCGGGATGTCTTCTGCTATTTCGACAATGACATCAAGGTGCGGGCCCCCTATGACGCCTACCGGCTGCTGCAGATGCTCGACCTGGCCGGTCAGTTGTCCGTCACGCCCGGCAGGTTGCCGGACGACGATTCCATGCTCTCATGAGGCCAGGGCCCTGCATCGGCGCAACGCCGATCCCTTGGCATCCGTTCTTGACCGTCTACCCTCAAGACCACCGCGCAGTGGCACAATCCCCTCATCTTGACGCCTTCGGAGGCCACAATGCTTCGCGTGTTTGAACGAATGCTGGATCCTTTTCCGCCCGATGAGGCACCGCCTCCGCCGGTAGGCCTGGCCCGTTTCCTGTGGGCCTGCACGCGCGGCGCCCGGGGCTATGTCCTTGCGCTCGCCCTGCTGAGCGCCGGCGTGTCGGTGTACGAGGCCTGGCTGTTCGCCTTCCTCGGGCAAGTGGTGGATCTGCTCGCCACCTGGCAGGCCGGCGGCGCGGTGAGCGACCAGGAAACGCAAGTGCTGTGGGGCATCGGCATCGTGCTGCTCACCAGCGTCGGGCTGGTGGCCCTGCGCACGATGGTGCAGCACCAGATACTGGCGATCAATCTGCCGCTGAGACTGCGCTGGGACTTCCACCGGCTGATGCTGCGCCAGAGCCTTTCATTCTTCGCCGATGAGTTCGCCGGCCGTGTCACGACCAAGGTGATGCAGACGGCGTTGTCCGTGCGGGAAGTCTTGTTCACCGTCATCGAAATCGCCCCCGGCATCGGGGTCTACTTCATTGCGATCATCGCCCTGGCCGGCGGCTTCGATCTCAAGCTCATGCTGCCGTTCATCGCGTGGGTGGCCCTGTTCGGGCTGGCCATGCTGTATTTCGTGCCGCGCCTGGGGCAAGTCGGACAGGAGCAGGCCCATGCCCGGTCTTCGATGACAGGACGGGTTTCGGACGCCTACAGCAACATCACCACCGTCAAGCTGTTCTCCCACTCCAAACGGGAGGCCCATTTCGCCCGCGCGGCGATGGAGGACTTCAAGCAGACCGGGTTTCGCCAAATGCGCCTGGTCAGCCAGTTCGAGATCGTCAACCAGGCGTTGGTGGTGGCGCTGATACTCGGCGCCGGCGGTTATTCGCTGTGGCTGTGGCACCACGGCGAGGTCGGCACCGGGGCGGTCGCCGCCATCACCGCCATGGCGTTGCGCATCAATGGCATGTCGCATTGGATCATGTGGCAAATGACGTCGCTGTTCGAAAACATCGGCACCGTTCAAGACGGCATGGCCACCCTGACCCGCGGACCTAAGGTGCAAGATGCGCCGAACGCCGGCGTGCTGGTGCCCTTCGGCGGCGCGGTGACCTTCGACAAGGTGCGTTTCACCTACAACGGCGAGCGCCAGGTGTTCGACGGATTGAGCCTGAGCATCCGTCCCGGCGAAAAGATCGGCCTGGTGGGCCGCTCCGGCGCCGGCAAGTCCACGCTGATCAATCTGCTGCTGCGTTTCCATGACGTCGACAGCGGCGAGATCCGCATCGACGGGCAGAACATCGCCAAGGTCACCCAGGACAGCCTGCGCAGCGCCATCGGCATGGTCACGCAAGACACCTCCCTGCTCCATCGCTCCATCCGCGACAACATCGCGTACGGCCGCCCGGACGCGACCGATGAGCAAATCCACCTGGCCGCCGCCAACGCCCAGGCCGATGGTTTCATCCGCCAGCTGAGCGACCGGCAAGGCCACACCGGCTACGACACACTGGTGGGCGAGCGCGGCATCAAGCTGTCCGGCGGCCAGCGCCAGCGCATCGCAATTGCCCGCGTGATGCTGAAGAACGCCCCGATCCTGTTGCTCGACGAGGCCACGAGCGCCCTGGATTCGGAAGTCGAAGTCGCCATCCAGGAAAGCCTCGACGAGATGATGCAGGGCAAGACCGTCATCGCCATCGCCCACCGGCTGTCCACCATCGCGGCCATGGATCGCCTGATTGTCATGGACGAGGGACGTATCGTCGAACAAGGCACCCACGCCGAACTGCTCGAGCGGAACGGCATCTATGCCCGGCTTTGGCAGCATCAGAGCGGTGGGTTCCTGGGTGAAGACCAAGGGTTGGCGCAGGCGATGGAATAGATGAGCGATCAGCGGCTCAGGAACTTCACAAAAATCAGTTCCGGGTCGCCCGGATCGAGATTCTCGACGACGCCGCTCGCCTGAAACCCGGACTGCGCCAACAACTGGCGCATGGGGCCGTTCGACGCATTGGTTGACGTGAAGATCTTCTCAGCGCCTGTGATGCGCTCCAAATGGGCCAAGATCTGCCGCCCAACCCCGGAGCGCCGGTGGGCGCCGGAAACCATCACCAGCGAAATGAACCATTGCCCGAAGAAGCCCCGGTTCAGGCAGCCATAGCCAACCGGAGCGCTCGCATCATGGGATCCGAGGGCAACCCAGCACTCGGACGAGCCCACGGCCGTTTCGATCAATGCGCGGCGGCCGGCATCGCTTGCCGCCAGCGGATCGAGGCGGTAGAGGCTCTCCAGATCGCCCGGTAACGCTTGCCTGATGACCCTGTGCATGATCGTTTCCCTCCGGTTGGATAGGCGCCGGCAAATGATGGAGACATGGCCATTTCCCGGTCATCCCGTCATGGCCATGTACCCTTCTCCGACTCAAGCCTCCTGCCGAGCCACCAGGGGCTCAGTCGACAGCCTCGGCCATGAATGATTGGGCGATGGCCGATACGTCCTGGTCGCCATGCCCCATGGATTGCGCGCGCTGGGCCAGTTGGCACACAGCGTCGAAGAGCGGGGTACGGGCACCGCACGCGTGCATAGACTCGGCAATGTACCCGAACGCGCCTACGTGCACATCGAGCGTCGCCTGATCGCCCGCGAAATCTTGCTCCTCGATCCGGCGCACTGCGTCTGAAAGCGCATCGGAGACGAAAAACCGCGAAGCATCGGACAGAAGCCGAGCCGTCTTCGCGGCGGACATTCCAAAAGGCCGGCTCGCGCCTACGGCTTCGTAAAAGGCGACCATCGCGGCAAATGAGTACGCGTGGAGCATGGTCGCAAACGCCAGCGCTTCGTCCCAGGGAAGAAACACCGCGTTTCCGCTGAGCGCTTTCAGTAACTCTCGGTGTTGCTCGAAAGCATCATGCTCGCCGGTGTAGATGCAATAGCTTTCGGGATTCCCGACATTGCGCGGATACGCCACGATCATGCCTTTGACGTAACGGCCGTCCGCGCGATTGACGAGTGCCTGAAGCGACAGGCCGTCCTCTCTCGAGCCCGTTGAGAAATTGACGATCGTACGGTTGTCGAGCGCACGACTCATGCCATCCGCCCCAAGAAGCTCGTGTACTGCGGCGTCGTCCAAAAGCACGAGCACTGCAACAGGGCTCGCCGCCAGGGCGGCTTCTGCAGACTCACAGAGGTGGGCGCCGGCGGCGACGAGCGTCTCAGCCTTGCCTGGCGAACGATTCCAGACCGCCACGCGTTTCCCTTGCTTGAGAAACGCCCGCACCATAATCCTCCCCATAGCCCCAAGGCCCAGGACGGACACATCAAAGCCGGATTGAGAGTTGCCACTGTCGCGCACGATATTGTCCCCTTTGTCTATGCATGCTCTGTGGTTACGGAGTTGCTGAACATGATCAACCGACCAAGTCAGATGATAAAAAGCAAGCGATGTGCCAGATCTCAACGGATCAAGGCAGAGGATGGGAATCAAATACTTACGCTTTAACGGGCGAGGTAGGCTGGTACATTCATACCCAATGCGCATCGGCTACGTCGGCGGAGTGCGACCACATGGGTATTTTTGAAGCGATCGTTGGCGAATGATGTCCACAGCCTGGCAGCCGGAAAAAGTCAGGCTTACGAAGTGAATTGTGGAAACACGTTCTTTTTTGCGGAACAAAAACAAAAAGGCTTGCGTGAGAAATCTCACGCAAGCCTTTGATTTGTATGGTGCCCGAAGCCGGAATCGAACCGGCACGCCCTTACGAGCGGGGGATTTTAAGTCCCATGCGTCTACCAGTTTCGCCATTCGGGCGGTAGCGCGGTGTCGCTCTGCGTCTTTGCCCTTCTCCCGGTTCGGCAGAAAGAGCGGTTGCACAGCAGACGGGGAAATATATACATCACTTCCCTGTGAAGCAAGTTGGCATAAGCCGTTTTCAGGTCTGAATGCTGCCAGCGCTGAAAATAAAAAAGCTCCGTAAATCATGGATCTACGGAGCTTATTTAAAGTGGAGGCCGAGGTCGGAATCGAACCGGCGTAGGTGGATTTGCAATCCACTGCATAACCATTTTGCTACTCGGCCTCAAAACATTTGCTGTCTAGTAGCACAACAACAAACGTGTACAAATTGGAGCGGGAAACGAGACTCGAACTCGCGACCCCGACCTTGGCAAGGTCGTGCTCTACCAACTGAGCTATTCCCGCTTGGTGTGGCGCATTCTATAGATTTAAGAAGCGCCGTCAACCCTTTGATTCAAAAAAGTTTTATTTTTTTTCCACATCGGTCTTCAGGTGCGGCCAGGCAGCCCGCAGGTACTGAACCATCGACCACAGCGTCAGGCCGGCGGAGACCATCAGCAACGCATAGCCCAGCAGGACCCAGAAGCTGAAGTCCTTCGGGTTGGCCAGCAGGATCACCAGCGCGAGCATCTGCGCGGCGGTTTTCCATTTGCCCAGGTTCGAGACGGCGACATGGGCGCGGGCGCCCAGTTCCGCCATCCACTCGCGCAGTGCCGAGACGACGATTTCGCGGCCGATGATGACGGCGGCCGGCAGCGTCAGCCAGAAGTTGCCGTGTTCCTGCACCAGCAGCACCAGGGCTACCGCCACCATGAGCTTGTCCGCCACCGGATCGAGGAACGCCCCGAACGGTGTGCTTTGCTTCAGGCGGCGAGCCAGGTACCCGTCAAGCCAGTCGGTTGCCGCAGCGAAGGCGAACACCGAGCTCGAGGCCAGGTAGCTCCACTGGTAAGGCAAATAGAACAGCAGAATGAAGATCGGGATGAGCAGGACGCGGAGTACGGTGATCAGGTTCGGGATATTCATCGACACAACTGGCTACGAGGTGAATGGGCATATTACTCACTATGCAGGTTCGCATAAATCGACTCTGCAAGCTTTTTGCTGATGCCCGGTGCTTTGGCGATTTCTTCGATGCTTGCACGAGACAGCTCCTGCAATCCACCAAAATGTTTCAGCAAGTCGCGGCGGCGGGTCGGCCCCACCCCGGCGACGCCTTCCAGCGTCGAGGTGCGCCGGGCCTTGCCGCGCCGGGCCCGGTGGCCGGTGATCGCGAACCGGTGGGCCTCGTCGCGGATCTGCTGGATCAGGTGCAGCGCCGGCGAGTCGCCGCGCAAGGTGAACTCATGCGCGGCATCATTCAGATACAAAGTCTCGAAACCCGCCTTGCGGGTCGCACCCTTGGCCACCCCGAGCAGGATCAGGTCCGGCACAGCCAGTTCGTTGAGCACATCGCGGGCCATCGACAGCTGCCCCTTGCCGCCGTCCACCAGCAGGATGTCCGGCAGCTTGCCCTCCCCGTCCTTCAGCTTGCTGAAGCGCCGGGTCAGGGCCTGGTGCATGGCGGCATAGTCGTCACCGGCCGTCACGCCTTCGATGTTGTAGCGCCGGTAGTCCGACTTGATCGCCCCCTCGGGGCCGAACACCACGCAGGAGGCGACGGTGGCCTCGCCGCTGGAATGGCTGATGTCGTAGCACTCCAGGCGCTGCGGCGGTTCGTCCAGGTTCAGCACGTCGGCCAAGGCCTCGAAGCGTGCGGCGACATGCTGCCGGTTGGCCAGCCTCGCGCCCAGGGCCTGCTCCGCGTTGGTCACCGCCAGTTGCTGCCAGCGCGCCCGCGTGCCGCGCACACGGTGGCTGATGGTCAGCTCCCGGCCGCGCAGCGTGTGGATCGCCTCGATCAGCGCCGGGAAGTCGTCGTGCATCACGTTGACGATCAGCTCGCTCGGCAGGTCGCGCTCCGGGCTGCTGATGAAATACTGGCCCAGGAACGCCGACATGACCTCGGAGACATCCTCCTCGATCCCGACCTGGGGAAAGAAGTTCTTGCTGCCCAGCACCCGCCCGCCCCGCACGCTGATCAGGTGCACGCATGCGCCGCCCGGGTTGACGAAGGCGGCGATGACATCGATGTCGCCGGTGCCGCCCTCCATGCTCTGCTGGTCCTGAACCCGGCGCAGCAGCGCTATCTGGTCACGCAGCTCGGCCGCATGTTCGAACTCCAGATTGATCGCCGCCTCTTCCATCGCCGTGGACAGCTCATTGGTCAACGCATGGCTGCGCCCTTCAAGGAACATCACCGAGTGGCGCACGTCTTCCGCGTACACCTGCGGCTCGACCAGCCCGACGCAAGGTGCCTTGCAACGTTTGATCTGGTACTGCAGGCACGGACGGGTGCGGTTCTTGTAGTAGCTGTCCTCGCACTGACGGACGAAGAACGTCTTCTGCAGCAGGCTGAGGCTTTCGCGGATCGCGCCGGCGCTGGGATAGGGGCCGAAGTACTTGCCCTTGGCCTTCTTGGCGCCGCGATGGATGCTCAGCCGCGGAAACGGGCCGTCCGACAGGAACACGTAGGGATAGGACTTGTCGTCGCGCAACAGGATGTTGTACGGCGGCCGCCATTCCTTGATCAGCGTCTGCTCAAGCAGCAGCGCCTCGGTTTCGTTGGCGGTGATGGTCGTCTCGACCTGGGCGATGCGGCCCACCAGCGCAGCGGTCTTCGGTGCGAGGCCGGTCTTGCGGAAATAGCTGGCCAAGCGCTTTTTCAGGTTCTTGGCCTTGCCGACGTACAGCAGGCGCGCGTCGCTGTCGAACATGCGGTACACGCCGGGGCGCCCGCTGACGGTCGACAGGAAGGCGCCGGAATCGAATGGGTCGGCCATGGTCAGAGGCTGGCGTCCACCATGCCGTGACGAACCGCCAGCAGCGTCAGCTCGACATCGCTGCTGATCGAAAGCTTCTCGAAGATGCGGTAACGGTAGGTGTTGACGGTTTTGGGCGACAGGCACAGTTTGTCGGAAATGATCTGAACCTTCTGACAACCGACGATCATCAACGCGATCTGGATCTCACGCTCGGACAGGGCGTCGAACGGCGAGTCGTTGGTGGGCTGAAAGGACTTGATCGCCAGTTGCTGGGCAATCTGCGGGCTGATGTAGCGCTGACCGGCGAACACCAGGCGAATGGCCTGCACCATTTCCGCAAGGCCCGCGCCCTTGGTCAGGTAACCGGCGGCCCCTGCCTGGAGCAACCGCGTCGGAAACGGGTCTTCCTCGCACACGGTCACCGCGACCACCTTGATGTCCGGATGGCTGCGCAGCAGCTTGCGCGTGGCTTCCAGGCCGCCGATGCCGGGCATCTTGACGTCCATCAGCACCACATCGGGCTTCAGTTCCCGGGCCTTGATCAGGGACTCTTCCCCGGACTCGGCCTGGCCAACCACCTGCAGGCCATCGATATCGGCCAGCATCCGTGTAATGCCTGTACGAACGAGATCATGGTCATCGACCACTAGCACCCTAATCAAGCAGACACCTCGCGAAACGGTCTTATTGAGTTGCCGGACACCTTAGCAAAAAAGTACCGGACAGACCTAGCGAAAAGCCGAAGATAAAAAGTTTCAATTTTTCATCCAGCCCTTGCCGGGCCTGCGTTTCAGAGCACAAGCGTACTCGGATCCAATTCCATCCGCAGGAAACACTCGTCCTCGCCCTGCACGGCAAATCCCTGTCTTTCATACAAGTTCCGGGCCGGATTGCTCTTGAACACGGTCAGGCGCACGGCCGGGCGCCGTTCCTGACGCGCCATCGCAGCAACCTGACCGATTGCCCAGGCGCCGGCACCCTGGCGACGGTGGGCTTCGACAACCTGCAACTCACGAATATAGATCGCCCGCGCATCGCGGCTCAGGCTGAAAAAGCCGGATGTCACCCCGTCATGCACGATCAGCCAGCTCTCACGCCCCGCCCAGCCCGCGTCGAACCCTTCGTCCTGCCACAGCAGATCGTACTGAATGTAGTAACGCAGCATGTTCCGGCAGGTGAGTTCCCGGGCGAACGCCAGATCGGCGGGGCTTGCCGGCCGTCGCTCAAACGCCATTCAGACCTCCGGCACAGCGGTGACCTGCCCTTGCCATACGCCGGCCCGGCGCCGGGCGACGACCAGGCAGCTTCCGGCACCGGGCGCCGCAACGACCAGGGCGCCATCTTCGGCCCAGATGGCGCTGCGCCCGGCCGACTGCCATCCGCCGGTCTCGCCGCCATGGTTGGCCATCAGCACCGTCATCCCATGCTCACGGGCGTAGCTTTGCAACATGGCACTGTCGGGCCCATAGCCCTTTTCGCTTATCAGCACACCGGCGGCATAACACTGCGCGCCCAGCCGTCGGGCCGTTGCAGCATGGCTGGCATGGGTGAAGTCGGCGCAGACGGCCAGCGCGACGGTCTCGCCGCCGATCGTCAATGCCGCACCGCCCTGGCCCGGCGCGAAATAGCGATCCTCGCCCGTATGCAGGTGCTGCTTGCCGTAGATGCCCAGCGAACCGTCAGCACCCAGCACCAAGGCGCCGATCAGCACCGGACCGTGCGGCTGCAGCCGAATCGGCATGCCGACCACCGCGGTCACCCTCAGCTCGCGGGCGAGATCGCGCAACGGTTGCAGCACGGCGTCCTGGGGATCGACGGCCAGCCCGGCGGCCAGCGCGCCCTCGTACCCGGTGAGCGACAGCTCCGGAAAGACCAGCAGCTCCACGCCCTGATCGGCGGCCTGCCGGATGAAGCCGCAGTGGCGCGCAATGTTGGCGCACAGATCGCCTTTCACGGAAACGGACTGGGCGGCGGCGATCGTCAGATCTGACATGGTTTGTCCTTGGGAATTGGCTCGATGCCAGAGTGTGTCACAACATCGACTGCACTCAAGCGATAGAGACTGACGGAACCTGCGATAGCAATTTCTGATTGCTGAGCCGCACAGGCCTCTAGTAAGCTCGGCCCCAACCTAACGGAGACACACCATGTTCAACGTCCCTTCCCAGCTCGACACCGCCAGCGCCCTGCGCTCGGTTGCCGCTGCCCGGTCGGCTGACGTCTGCGCTCCGGCCGGTTTTTATTTTGGGTATTGGTTTAGCCACTGGCGCGCCTGATACCCACATGGCGCCCATATGAACGGGTCGCCCACCAGAGAATTCTCAACCCCCGGTCGGCCTCCCGACCGGGGGTTTTGTTTTTCAGGCCCAAACCTTTTTCCGCGACACACCAGACACTTTTGAGGAATCACGACATGAACTACGCCACCTATTACCGCTACGACAGTTTTACCGCCTGGCGATTTACCAGCCTCCGCTCGGGACAGCCTGCCGCCTCCGATCGGTCACCCCAAGGTGGCAAGCACACACTCGAAGCCAATACGGCCCCTTGTCGAACACCCCAGTAGGGACGAGTGCGCGGGAAGCACCCGCCACTCGCCCAGGAAGCTTGAATATGAACTCGTCCGTTTCTGCGTTGCCGCTGTCCACCCTCGATTCCGCCAACGAATCGCTGACCCTGCGCCTGCCCACCTCGTTGCAGCTCAAGCAGCAGTTGCCCCTCGGCAATGTCCTGAGCCAACAAGTCGCCGCCCACCGCCAGGCGATCCGTGCCATTCTCGACGGTGAAGACCATCGTTTGCTGGTCATTGTCGGGCCCTGCTCGATTCACGATCCCCGCTCCGCCCTCGAATACGCCGAAAAGCTCGCCCGTTTGAGCCACGATGTCAGCGACCAGATGCTGCTGGTGATGCGCGCCTACGTCGAAAAGCCCCGTACCACGGTCGGCTGGAAAGGCCTGGCCTACGATCCGCGCCTGGACGGCAGCGACGACATGGCCGGCGGCCTGACGCTCTCGCGCGAACTGATGCTGGAGATGATCCGCCTGGGCCTGCCCATCGCCACCGAATTGCTGCAGCCCATGGCCGCCGGCTACTTCGACGACCTGCTCAGCTGGGCCGCCATCGGCGCACGCACCACCGAATCGCAGATCCACCGGGAGATGGTCAGCGGCCTGCCCATGCCGGTCGGCTTCAAGAACGGCACGGACGGCGGCGTCGCCATCGCCGTGGATGCCATGCGTTCCGCCGCCCATGGTCACCGGCATTTCGGCATCGACAGCCAGGGCCACCCGGCCGTCGTCCAGACCCCAGGCAATCCCGACACCCACCTGGTGCTTCGCGGAGGCCACAAAGGGCCGAACTTCGACCGCAACAGCGTTGCCGACATCCAGACTGCCCTGGCCCGCCAGCCGGTTTCGGGCCGGATCATGGTCGATTGCAGCCACGCCAACAGCGGCAAGGATCCCCTGCGTCAACCCGCCGTGTTCAACGACGTGCTCGAACAGCGCCTGCAAGGCAACCGCGCATTGATCGGCATGATGCTGGAGTCCCATTTGTTCGACGGCTGCCAACCCTTGAGCGGAACCTTGCGTTACGGCGTTTCGATCACTGACGGTTGCTTGGGATTCATCCCAACGGAACAGCTTCTGCTGCAGGCCGCAGAACGTTTGCGCAATCAGGCGTAGACCGGCAACGACAGCCTTCCGGATCGCCATGAACCGGAAGGCCTGTGCCCACGCCCGGCTACGCGCTGATCTGCACCCACGCCACCTCAGACTCTTGACTGACATCGTCCAGCCGTTCGACCGAGTAGGAAACACGCACCACGGTGCCTCGATGTTCTCTCCAGAACCGGTACGGCACGATGAAGTCCAAGGACTGCCAGGCCGTTTCCGGGGTGATTTCCCGATAGTCGCGATGGTTGAAGCGTTCACCGTCGCATCGCAGGTACACCAGCTCACCGTTTTCGGCCTGTGCGTTGCCGATCACCACAGTGATGCCGTCAAGGGTCTGGTCCACGTCAAGCACACCGCCTTCGGCGCCCACCACCTGTGGAGCGGCCAGCGGTTCCCGCACCAACGGCGCGACCTTGATTCGGGTCGTCTCCGACTGTCTAACCTTTCCCTGCTTCTGTTCTACCCGGTAACTGACGGTGACCTCCTCGCCCAAGGACGCTGCGATCCTGTCATGGGCGATCCACAGAGTAAGCGGTGCCCCCATTGAAGCCGGCGCTACGGTCAAGGCATCCTCCACCTGCCCCGTTTCACCTTGCCAGGACAGCTGAATGCAGTCGCCTTCGGCCATGGCGGGGTATGGGCGAATCGTGACGGGGGTTCCCTCGGGCACCCGATCAGGATCGAGGGCACCACCGACGGCTTCCTCGACGATCGGCGCAAGCAGCCCGCCTTGCGGCTCGCCGATGAGCAACGACAGCCGCTCGGACGAGACCGTCTCGCCGTGCCTTGCGCGGTAAAGCGTCCAGTGCACCTGCGCGCTGCCACCCTCCAGCGCGGCGATGCGGTCACCCTTGATGACGAACACCACGTCGCACCCCACTTGTTGCCGGCTGACATGACGGATCAGGGAGTGCCCCTCGGGAATGCCTTCGGCGTCCAGGCCGCTCCAGTGCAGCACCAGCCTGTCGCCGTTGGTCATGCCGGGGTAAGCCGCCACCGTGACGACGGCCTTGTTCCAGGCCGGATCGAGCATGCCGTCATTCAGGTGGGCGACCGCGGGCGCCGGCAAGGTCGGGGCCGCGGCGCACGTGAGGATTGATTCATTCATGTTCATTTACCGATCCACTCCTTGGATTGACCGCTTTGCGATAAAGCGTCGTGTACCGCCCATTGAACGCTGTCCGGAACAAAAGAGATGTCGGGGCTTTTCGATACGGCGTCCGGAAACTGCCGCCACGCACGGTAGGCATCCGCTGGCGAGATCGAGCAAACCGGGCAAAGGATTTCCGATTGTTCCGACTCAAGCCTCAAGAAGGGATGAACCCTCCTACGCTCTCTAATCGCACTCAGGTCGCGCCGAATCCGCTCCTGCCGCCTGCCCGACAGGCAATCCGTCCGCAAACGGCTAACCTTTGACACCCAGGCACCGGACAGCCGGACGGAACATTGCCGAGAAATCGCCCGCCGAATCCGGTAGGCTCCACCCTTTATCGATTTGATTGGAGAGTTACCCATGGCCCGAGCCACCGCCCGCCACATCCTGGTTTCCACCGAAGCCAAGTGCAACGAACTCAAGGCCGAGATCGAAGCCGGCGCCGATTTCGCCGAAGTGGCCAAGAAGAACTCCACCTGCCCGTCCAGCCGCGACGGCGGCAACCTGGGCTCGTTCGGCCCGGGCCAGATGGTCAAGGAATTCGACACCGTGGTGTTCAGCGCACCGGTCAACACCGTGCAAGGCCCGGTGAAGACCCAGTTCGGCTACCACCTGCTGGAAGTCACCAGCCGTCAGGACTGATCCACCGTCCGGTCTGCAGTGCAACGGCCCGCCCTTCGGTGGGCCGTTGCGTTTCGGTTGTGCGATACGGCTGGCGACTGGCCCGTCGCTCGCGTACAACTGGCGCTTATCGATCACCCGGCTCTAAGGCTGACAATGCGACTGGCTTTCCCCACTTTGATGTTCACTGCCGTGGCCCTGCTGCTGGGTGCCGCCGGTGTGGACGCCGCACCGCAACACGCGCTCACCGTCTATGGCGAGCCGGCCAAGTACCCCGCCGGCTTCAGTCACTTCGACTACGCCAACCCGCAGGCGCCCAAGGGCGGGACGATGCGCCGCTCGGCCATCGAGATCGGCCACTTCGACCATGTCCTGCCGTACATCGACAAAGGCATCGGCGTCACCCAGATCGACGGTCTGCTCTATTCGCCGCTGGCCCAGCGCTCGCTGGACGAGCCCTACACCGTCTACGGACTGGTCGCGCAAAAGATGGAACGCTCGGAGGACGGCCTGTCCCTGCGCTTCTTCATCAACCCCAAGGCGCGCTTCGCCGACGGCCAGGCGATCACCGCCGAAGACGTGCGCTACACCTACGACCTGCTGATGACCCAGGGCAGCCTGCGCTACCGCACCCAGTTCGCCGACGTCAAAGGCGTCGAGGTCGAAGCGCCGCTGACCGTGCGTTTCGATTTCAAGAGCAACGAAAACCGCACCCTGCCGCTGGACATCGCCACCCTGCCGGTGTTTCCGCAGCATTGGTGGAAGAGCCGCGACTTCGCCGGCGGCGGCGGATACGAGCCGCCGCTGGGCAGCGGCCCGTACCGGGTCGGCAAGGTCGATTCCGGGCGCAGCATCACCTTCGAGCGCAATCCCGACTGGTGGGGCAAGGACTTGCCCGTGAGTCGCGGGCTCTACAACTTCGATCACTTCAGCATCGAATACTTCGGCGACACCGACGTCGCCCGCCAAGTGCTGCGCGGCGGTGCCTACGACTACAACCGCGAGTTCTCCGCCACTGGCTATTCCATCGGCTACGACAGCCCGGCCCTGAGCGACGGCCGCCTGCAAAAGGCCCACCTGGCCACCGAGGCGCCGCAATCGGCCCAAGGCTTCGTGTTCAACCTGCAGAAGCCGGTGTTCCAGGACCGCCGCGTGCGTCAGGCGCTGGCCATGCTCTGGGACTTCGAGTGGAGCAACCGGCAGATGATGCGCAACCTGTACATCCGCCAGCAGAGCTACTTCTCCAACACCGACCTGGCCGCCCGCGAACTGCCGGACGCCGCCGAGCTGAAGATCCTCGAACCGCTGCGCGGGCAGATTCCCGACGAGGTGTTCACCCAGGTCTTCGAAGCGCCGAAGACCGACGGCAGCGGCCTGATCCGCGACAAGCAGCTCCAGGCGCTGGAACTGCTGGAGCAGGCCGGCTGGAAACCGGACGGCGACCAGTTGGTCAACGCCCAGGGCGAACCGCTGGCGTTCACCTTCCTGGTCAGCCAGAACGGCATGGACCGCCTGCTGCTGCCGTACAAGCGCACGCTGAAGCAGATCGGCATCGACCTCAGCATCCGCCGCATCGACTCTTCGCAGTACGTCAACCGCCTGATGAGCCGTGACTACGACATGATCGTCACCGGTTACCCGGTCACCACGTCGCCGGGCGGCGAGCTGCTCAACTATTTCGGCTCGGCGTCGGCCAACGACCCCGGCGCGAACAACTACATGGCACTGAAGAACCCGGCGGTGGACACCCTGATCAACGGCCTGATCCGCGCCTCGACCCAGGCCGACATGCTGCGCTACGCCCATGCGCTGGATCGGGTGCTGCAATGGAACTACTACTGGATACCCAACTATTACCCGCCCGGCACCTCCACGGTGTGGTGGAACCGTTTCGGCATTCCCGCCGTGCAGGCCAGCAACGACGAGGCCATCGAGAGCTGGTGGGAAATCAGCCGCACGCCGTTGACCAACCAAGAGATGACCGCTGAGAAGATCAGCCGTGGCAGACCCGGAGGGCCGCACTGATGTGGGCTTACATACTGCGGCGCCTGCTGCTGATCATCCCGACCCTGGTGATCATCCTGCTGGTGAATTTCGTGATCATCCAGGCCGCCCCCGGCGGCCCGGTGGAACAAGCCATCGCCCACTTGCAGGGCATCGGCGGCGCCGCGGTCGGCGGCGGCTCCGGCGAAACCATGAGCGGCACGTCCCGGGCCAGCCGCGGCCTGGATCCGCAACTGATCAAGGACATCGAAAAACAGTACGGTTTCGACAAGCCGGCCCATGAGCGCCTGTGGCTGATGCTCAAGAACTACGCGCAGCTGGATTTCGGCAAGAGCTTCTTCCGTGGCGCCACGGTCACCGACCTGATCCTGCAGAAGATGCCGGTGACCATTTCCCTCGGCCTGTGGGCGACGCTGATCACTTACCTTGTGTCGATTCCGCTGGGCATCCGCAAGGCGGTGCACCACGGCAGCCATTTCGACATCTGGAGCAGCACCGCGATCATCATCGGCTATGCGATGCCGGCGTTCCTGTTCGCGATGTTCCTGATCGTGGTGTTCGCCGGCGGCACGTCGCTGAACTGGTTCCCGGTGCGCGGGCTGGTCTCGGACAATTTCGAGTCGCTGTCCACCTTGGGCAAGGTCGCCGACTACTTCTGGCACCTGGTGCTGCCGGTGACGGCGCTGGTGATCGGCGGGTTCGCCACGCTGACGATTCTGACCAAGAACTCGTTCCTCAACGAAATCACCCGCCAGTACGTGGTCACCGCACGGGCCAAGGGCCTGAGCGAGCGCCGGGTGCTGTACGGGCATGTGTTTCGCAACGCGATGCTGCTGGTGGTGTCGGGGATTCCCCAGGCGTTCATCAGTGTGTTCTTCGCCGGCTCCCTGCTGATCGAGGTGATCTTCTCCCTCGACGGCCTGGGCCGCATGAGTTATGAGGCGGCGGTGTCGCGGGACTACCCGGTGGTGTTCGGCTCGCTGTTCATCTTCACCCTGTTCGGCCTGCTGATAAAACTGGTCGGCGACCTGTGCTACACCCTCGTCGATCCGCGCATCGACTTCGCCGCGAGGAACGCCTGATGTTCGAGCTCTCGCCTCTGGGACGCCGCCGTTTCCAACGGTTCAAGAAAAACCGCCGGGGCTGGTGGTCGCTGTGGCTGTTCGTCGGCCTGTTCGTCTTGAGCCTGGGCGGCGAACTGATCGCCAACGACAAGCCGCTGGTCGTCAGCTATCAAGGCCAATGGTACTTCCCGGTGTTCAAGCGCCACACCGAACAGGAGTTCGGCGGCCAGCTGCCGTTCCAGGCCGACTACCGCAGCGACTATGTGCAGCAACTCATCCGCAAGGACGGCGGCTGGCTGCTGTTCCCGCCGATCCCGTTCAGCGACGACACGCCCAACTACGACCTCAACAAACCGGCCCCCAGCCCGCCGACGACGGTCAACTGGCTGGGCACCGACGACCAGGCGCGGGACGTGCTGGCCCGGGTGATCTTCGGCGCGCGGGTGTCGATCCTGTTCGCCTTGATGCTGACTTTCGTCAGCGCACTGATCGGCATCGCCGCCGGTGCCTTGCAGGGTTACTACGGCGGCTGGGTCGACTTGCTCGGGCAGCGGCTGCTGGAGGTCTGGTCGGGGCTTCCGGTGCTGTACCTGCTGATCATCCTGTCGGGCTTCGTCGAGCCGAACTTCTGGTGGCTGCTGGGGATCATGGCGCTGTTCTCGTGGCTGGCGCTGGTGGATGTGGTGCGCGCCGAGTTCCTGCGCGGGCGCAACCTGGAATACGTCAAGGCCGCACGGGCACTGGGCCTGAGCGACCGCAAGGTGATCTTCCGGCACATCCTGCCCAACGCGATGAACGCGACCTTGAGCTACCTGCCGTTCATCCTGACCGGGGCGATCTCGACCCTCACGGCGCTGGATTTCCTGGGTTTCGGCATGCCCGCCGGCAGCGCCTCGCTGGGCGAATTGATCGGCCAAGGCAAGCAGAACCTGCAAGCGCCGTGGCTCGGCCTGACGGCGTTCTTCACCCTGGCGCTGATCCTTTCACTGCTGGTGTTCATCGGCGAGGCACTGCGTGATGCCTTCGACCCACGCGCCTGAGGCGGATCCTGAAATGACTGACAACCTGATCGAAATCCGTGACCTCAATGTCGCCTTCGGCGGCCAGACCGTGGTGCGCGACCTGTGCCTGGACATCCGCCCCGGCGAGTGCCTGGCCCTGGTGGGCGAGTCGGGCTCGGGCAAGTCGGTGACCGCCCACTCGATCCTGCAACTGCTCCCCGAAGGCGAAGCCCTCACCACCGGCAGCATCCGCTACCGCGGCCGCGAGCTGGTCGGCGCCGAGCCCGCTGCCCTGCGCGATCTGCGGGGCAACCGCATCGCCATGATCTTTCAGGAGCCGATGACCTCGCTCAACCCTTTGCACACGATCGAGAAGCAGATCGGCGAAACCCTGCTGCTGCACCGGGGCCTGGGCGGCAAGGCGGCCCGGGCGCGCATTCTCGAACTGCTGGAGCTGGTGGGCATCCAGAAACCCGAGGAACGGCTCAAGGCCTATCCTCACCAGTTGTCCGGCGGCCAACGGCAACGGGTGATGATCGCCATGGCCCTGGCCTGCGAGCCGGAGCTGCTGATCGCCGACGAGCCCACCACCGCCCTCGACGTGACCGTGCAGCGCAAGATCCTGCTGCTGCTCAAATCCCTGCAGCAGCGCCTGGGCATGTCGCTGCTGCTGATCAGCCACGACCTCAACCTGGTGCGCAGCATCGCCCAGCGCGTGTGCGTGATGAAGGCCGGGCAGATCGTCGAGCAGGCACCGTGCGAAACCCTGTTCACCGCGCCGCAGCATCCCTACAGCTGCGTGTTGCTCAACGCCGAACCCGAAGGCGAGGCTTTGCCTCGGGATGAGCGTGAGAATGTGCTGGAAGTGGACAACCTGCGGGTGGACTTTGCGGTGGGCGGCGGTTTGTTCCAACGCAAGAGATACCTGCGCGCGGTGGATGGCATCAGCCTCAACATCCAGCGCGGCAAGACCCTGGGCATCGTCGGCGAGTCGGGCTCCGGCAAGTCCACCCTCGGCCAGGCGATCCTGCGCCTGCTCGACTCCGAAGGTGCCATCCGCTTTCAGGGCGAACCGCTCGATGGCCTCAACCAGAAACAGTTGCGGCCCTGGCGCCGGCAGATGCAGGTGGTGTTCCAGGATCCGTTCGGCAGCCTGAGCCCGAGGATGTCCGTGGCGCAGATCATCAGCGAAGGCCTGGAAGTGCACTGCGAGTCCAGCGCCCTGGAGTGCGACGAACAGGTGATCCGCGTGCTCAAGGAGGTGGGCCTGGATCCCGAGAGCCGCCACCGCTACCCCCACGAGTTCTCCGGCGGCCAGCGCCAGCGCATCGCCATCGCTCGGGCGCTGGTGCTCAAGCCGGCGCTGATCCTGCTCGACGAGCCGACCTCGGCCCTCGACCGCACCGTGCAGAAACAAGTGGTCGCCCTGCTCCGCCAGCTTCAGGAAAAGCACGGCCTCACCTACCTGTTCATCAGCCACGACCTGGCGGTGGTCAAGGCCCTGGCCCACGACATGATCGTGATCAAGGACGGCAAGGTGGTCGAGCGCGGCGCCAGCCATGAGGTGTTCGAGTCGCCGCAGCATCCGTACACCAAGGAGTTGCTGGCGGCGGCGCATCCTCAGTGATCAGGTGCACCGTGTCGCATTCATCGCGAGCAGGCTCGCTCCCTCAGAGTGCTTTACTGCGCCTGGGGGTGCGGGGCCGCTGCGGCCACACACATTCAGGATCCGCCCCATGAACACCAGCGAAAACCTCAAGGACTACCAACGGGTGCGCTCCCTGGCGATCCGCTCGCTGTTCGAGATCATCGAGCAGTCCAGCGAAGGCACGGTGATCGTCGACCGCGACGCCAACATCGTCTGGATGAACGAGCGCTATGCCCGGCGCTTCGGCCTGGCGTCCGCCGCCGGCGCCATCGGCAAGCCCTGCGAGAGCGTGATCCCCGGCAGCCTGCTGCGCGAGGTGGTGCGCACCGGGCGGCCGATCCTGCTGGACATGCAGGACACGCCCAAGGAGCCCCTGGTGGTGATGCGCCTGCCGATCCACGACAACGCCGGCGCGGTGATCGGCGCCATCGGCTTCGCCCTGTTCGACGAGTTGCGCAGCCTGTCGCCGATGCTCAAGCGCTACCTGAGCCTGCAGGAGGAGTTGGCCTCGACCCGCTCGCTGCTGCGGGCACGCCAGACCAAATACAACTTCGCCCACTTCATCGGCACCAGCGCCGCCAGCCTGGAAGTCAAACGGCGGGCCCGGCGCAGCGCCAGCGCCGAATCGCCCGTCCTGCTGCTGGGCGAAACCGGCTCCGGCAAGGAGCTGCTGGCCCAGGCGATCCACAGCGCCTCGCCCCGGGCGCACAAGGCGTTCGTCAGCATCAACAGCGCGGCGATCCCGGAGGCGCTGCTGGAGGCGGAGTTCTTCGGCACCGCCCCCGGCGCGTTCACCGGCGCCGACCGCAAGGGCCGCACCGGCAAATTGCAGATCGCCCAGGGCGGCACGCTGTTCCTCGACGAGATCGGCGACATGCCGCTGCCGCTGCAAAGCAAGCTGCTGCGGGTGCTGCAGGAAAAGGAGTTCGAGCCGGTCGGCTCCAACGACGTGATCCAGAGCGATGTGCGGGTGATCGCCGCCACGTCCACCGACCTGGAGGCGGCGATCAAGCGCGGCGAGTTCCGGGCCGACCTGTATTACCGCCTCAACGTGCTGCCGATCCATGTCCCGCCGTTGCGCGAGCGCCTCGACGACTTGCCGGCGCTCAGCGAGGCGATCCTGGAAGACCTGCGCAGCCAGCACGAACTCGACCGCCAGGCGCTGGAGCTGCTGGGGCAGCACGCCTGGCCGGGCAACATCCGCGAACTGCGCAACGTGCTGGAACGGGCGGCGCTGCTCAGCGACGCCCTGGTGCTCACGGCCGATGACATCCGGGCGGCGATCGGCACGTTTGTGCCGGTCGAGCGCGGGCCGTCTCCGGTGCCTGAGCCGCTGACCCACGAGACCTTCAGCCAGGCCCGCGAGCGGTTTGACCGGCAGCTGATCCAGGCCACCCTCGCGCAATGCGGGGGCAAGGTGGTCGAGGCGGCGCAGCGGCTGGGGCTGGGGCGGTCGACGCTGTACAAGAAAATGGTGGCGTTGGGGATTGCCGAGTCTCACTAGAGAGACTTGTGTCTCTTGATAGAGAAGTGCAGAAGCATCGCAGGCAAGTCGAGTCGTCGCACCGCAACTCCCGCAGGGATTTTTGTCAGGCCCAGGGACACGGGGCTTGCCCTGGTTCTGTGGTGAATTGACTGGCGCTATCGCTAGCAGGCTGGCTCCCACAGGATTCTTTGGTGATTTGACTGGGGCTATTGGCTGGCTCCACAGGGTTCTGGGGTGAACACAGGTTCTGCATTCAACCGAGTCCTCTGTGGGAGCCAGCCTGCTGGCGATGGGGCCCTTCCAACCACCAGAAATCTCCAAACAGAGACAAAAAACCCTCACACCCCCATAAAACCAGAATCAATTCCTTATATTTCAATGACTTAACGTGTTGGCACAGAACTCGCTAACAGCCTCTGCGTACCCGCACCACCCACAAAAATAACAATCCCTGGAGACACACCATGAGTGTGATCATTGCCCTGGCGGCGCTTGCGCTGCTGATGCTGGCCGCTTACCGAGGCTACAGCGTCATCCTGTTCGCCCCCATCGCCGCCCTCGGCGCTGTCCTGCTCACCGACCCGTCCGCCGTCGCGCCCGCCTTCACCGGCGTGTTCATGGAGAAGATGGTCGGCTTCATCAAACTCTACTTTCCCGTGTTCCTGCTCGGCGCCGTGTTCGGCAAGCTGATCGAACTGTCCGGCTTCTCGCGCTCCATCGTCGCGGCGGCGATCCGTCTGCTCGGCACCCGCCAGGCGATGCTGGTGATCGTGCTGGTGTGCGCCCTGCTCACCTACGGCGGCGTGTCGCTGTTCGTGGTGGTGTTCGCGGTGTATCCGTTCGCGGCCGAGATGTTCCGCCAGAGCGACATCCCCAAGCGCCTGATCCCGGCGACCATCGCCCTGGGTGCGTTCTCCTTCACCATGGACGCCCTGCCCGGCACGCCGCAGATCCAGAACATCATCCCCAGCACCTTCTTCAACACCACCGCGTGGGCCGCGCCCTGGCTCGGTGTGATCGGCACGGTGTTCGTGTTCTGCGCCGGCATGCTGTTCCTCCAGCGCCAGCGCCACAAGGCGCAAAAGGCCGGCGAAGGCTACGGCAGCGAACTGCGCAACGAGCCGGACACCGCCGACGACCTCACGCTGCCGAACCCGTGGCTGGCGCTGTCGCCGCTGCTGGCGGTGGGCGTGATGAACCTGCTGTTCACCCAGTGGATCCCCCAGTGGTACGGCAAGACCCACAGCCTGGCGCTGCCGGGCATGGCTGCGCCGGTGACCACAGACATCGCCAAGCTCACAGCCATCTGGGCGGTGCAGGCGGCGTTGCTGGTGGGCATCCTGATGGTGTTGGCGTTCGGCTTCGGGGCGATCCGCAGCAAGCTTGCCGAAGGCAGCAAGAGCGCGGTCAGCGGCGCCTTGCTGGCGGCGATGAACACGGCGTCGGAATACGGTTTCGGTGCGGTGATCGCGTCGCTGCCGGGGTTCCTGGTGCTGGCCGACTGGCTCAAGGGCATTCCCAACCCGCTGGTCAACGAGGCCATCACCGTCACCTTGCTGGCCGGCATCACCGGCTCCGCATCGGGCGGCATGAGCATCGCGCTGGCGGCGATGTCCGAGCAGTTCATCAACGCCGCCCACGCGGCGAACATTCCGCTGGAGGTGCTGCACCGGGTGGCCGCCATGGCCAGCGGCGGCATGGACACCCTGCCGCACAACGGCGCCGTCATCACCCTGCTGGCGGTCACCGGGCTGACCCACCGCGAAGCCTACAAGGACATTTTCTGTATTACGCTGATCAAGACCCTGGCGGTCTTCGTGGTGATCGGCACTTTCTACGCCACCGGCATTGTGTGAGGTATTCATGACGACTCTTTCGGGCAAGACCGCTCTGGTCACCGGTTCCACCAGCGGCATCGGCCTGGGCATCGCCCACGTGCTGGCCAAGGCAGGCGCCGACCTGATCCTCAACGGCTTCGGCGACGCCCAGGCGGCGGTCGCGGAAATCGGGCGGCACGGCGGCAAGGTCGGCCATCACCCGGCCGACGTCAGCGACCCGGCGCAGATCGCCGACATGGTCGCCTACGCCGAGCGCGAGTTCGGCGGCGTGGACATCCTGGTGAACAACGCCGGGATCCAGCACGTGTCCGCCGTCGAAGATTTCCCGGTGGAGCGCTGGGACTCGATCATCGCCATCAACCTGTCCTCGGTGTTTCACAGCACCCGCCTGAGCCTGCCGGGCATGCGCGGCAAGGGCTGGGGCCGCATCATCAACATCGCTTCGGTGCACGGCCTGGTGGGCTCCACCGGCAAGGCGGCGTATGTGGCGGCCAAGCACGGGGTCATCGGCCTGACCAAGGTGGTCGGCCTGGAGACCGCCGCCAGCAACGTCACCTGCAACGCGATCTGCCCCGGCTGGGTGCTGACGCCGCTGGTGCAGAAGCAGATCGACGACCGGGCGGCCAAAGGCGTCGATCCGCAGCAGGCGCAGCACGACTTGCTGGCCGAGAAGCAGCCGTCGCTGGCGTTCGTGACGCCGGAACACCTGGGTGAGCTGGTGCTGTTCCTGTGCAGCGAGGCCGGCAGCCAGGTGCGCGGCGCGGCGTGGAACATCGATGGCGGGTGGTTGGCGCAGTAGCCGTCACGGCCCTTCCTCCTTTGCGGGAGCGGGCTTGCCCGCGAATGCGCTGTGTCATTCAGCGCAAAGGTCGACTGACACGGCCTCTTCGCGGGCAAGCCCGCTCCCACAGGGGGACAGTGAGGCCATCGAATCTTTGTGTGCATACGATAAGAAGAGGCAACCCATGTCCGACATCCTCTGGCAACCCGACGCCCGGCGCATCGCCGATTCGCCCATGGACGCCTTCCGGCGCTTCGTCGAGCAACGCCATCACCTGACCCTGGCCGACTACCCGGCCTTGCATGCCTGGAGCGTCGGGCAGCGCGAGGCGTTCTGGCAGGCCATCGTCGATTTCTTCGACATCCGCTTCCGCACGCCGCCCGAGGCGGTTCTGCGCGAAGGCCCGCAGATGCCCAGCGCCGAATGGTTTCCCGGCGCCACCCTGAACTTCGCCGAACACCTGCTGCGCCGCCGCGACGAGGCCGTGGCGGTGGTGGCCGTGGCTGAAGACGGTCGGCGCGAACAATTGAGCTGGGCGGAACTGGCCCGCCAGGTCGCCGGTTTCCAGGCCGGCCTGCAAGCCGCCGGCATCGGCTTCGGCGACCGCGTGGCCGCGTGCATGCCCAATACTTGGCAGACCTTGGTGGCGATGCTCGCGACCACCGGCCTCGGCGCCATCTGGTCGTGCTCCTCGCCGGACTTCGGCACCCACGGGGTGATCGACCGCTTCGGCCAGATCGAACCGAAAGCGTTGATCATCTGCGCCGGTTACCGCTACGCCGGCAAGACCGTCGACCAGACCGTCAAGATCAACGAGATCCTGGCGCAGCTGCCGTCGCTGCAACAGCTGATCATCGTGCCCGGCCCCGAAGCCCAGAGCGACACCGGGGTGTACCGCACCGAGGCCGACGTGGCGCGCTGGGGCGACTTCTACCGCCCCGGCGGCGAACCGCAGTTCGTGCCGGTGCCGTTCAACCATCCGCTGTACGTGCTGTATTCCAGCGGCACCACCGGCGTGCCGAAATGCATCATCCACAGCACCGGCGGCGTGCTGCTGCAACACGTCAAGGAGCATGGCCTGCACGTTGGCCTCGGCCCCGCCGACCGCTTGTTCTACTACACCACCTGCGGCTGGATGATGTGGAACTGGCTGGTGTCGGCCCTGGCGGTCGGCAGCGCCGTGGTGCTGTACGACGGCTCGCCGTTCCATCCGGCCAACGAACGGCTGCTGGACCTGATCGACGCCGAGCGCATCAGCGTGTTCGGCACCAGCCCCAAGTTCCTCGCGACCCTGGAAAGCAGCGGCGTCAAACCTCGCCAAAGCCACGACCTGGGCAGCCTCAAGACCTTGCTGTGCACAGGGTCTGCGCTGTCGCCGCAGAGCTACGATTACGTCTACCGCGACTTCAAGACGGACGTGTGCCTGGCCTCGATGTCCGGCGGCACCGACATCGTCTCCTGCTTCGTCAACGCCAACCCGCTGTCGGCGGTGCGCCGCGGCGAGATCATGGGCAAGAGCCTGGGCATGGCCGTGGAGGTCTGGAACGACGCCGGCCAACCGGTGATCGGCGAAAAGGGCGAGCTGGTGTGCACCCGGCACTTCCCCGCCATGCCCATCGGGCTGTGGAACGACCCGGACGGCGAAAAGCTGCGCAAGTCGTATTTCAGTTTGTTCCCGGGCGTCTGGGCCCAGGGTGACTACGCCGAGGAGCGGCCCCACGGCGGCATGCTGATCCATGGCCGCTCCGACGCGGTGCTCAACCCCGGCGGCGTGCGCATCGGCACCGCCGAAATCTACCGACAGGTGGAAAAAGTGCCTCAAGTGCTGGACAGCGTCGCCATCGGCCAGCACTGGCAGGACGATGTGCGGGTGGTGCTGTTCGTGCGCCTCCAGGACGGTATCGAACTCGACGAAGCGCTGCAGCAGCAGATCCGCCAGGTGATCCGCGCCAACACCACGCCGCGCCATGTGCCCGCCAGGATCGTCGCGGTCACCGACATCCCGCGCACCCTCAGCGGCAAGGTGGTGGAACTGGCCGTGCGCAACGTGGTGCACGGGGAGCCGGTGAAGAACACCGATGCCCTGGCCAACCCCGAGGCGCTGGAGCAGTTTCGCGACCGGCCTGAGCTTCAGGCCTGAGCCCGCTCCCCTGCGGGAACGAGCCTGCTGGCGATGGCGTCCTGTCGGTCTGCCCGGATATGACTGATGCACCGCTATCGCGAGCAAGCTCACTCCCACAGGTCTTTGCGGTGGCCGCAGATTCTGCATCCACCCAAATTTTCTGTGGGAGCCAGCCTGCTGGCGATGGCGTCAGTCAAGGCACCGCAGGTTCAGGACAGTCGCGCCCAGCGAGGATCAGTCCATCAGCCCCCAATCCCCGGCCGCGCCCGCCGGCGGCGGCAAGGTGTCGGCATGCAGCTTCAGGCGCAGGCGCAGGTTGTTCACCGAATCGGCGTTCTTCAGCGCCTGTTCTTCGTCGATCACGCCTTCGGCCACCAGGTCGAACAGTGCGCCGTCGAAGGTCTGCATGCCCAGTTCCGTGGACTTTTCCATGATCGCCTTCAATTCCACGAACTCGCCGCGGCGGATCAGGTCGCCGACGGTCGGCGTGCCCAGCATCACCTCCACCGCCGCCCGCCGCTGGCCGTCGCGGGTGCGCACCAGGCGCTGGGACACGAACGCCTTGAGGTGATTGCCCAAGGCGTGCAGCAATTGCGGACGCCGCTCTTCGGGAAAGAAATTGATGATCCGCTCCAGCGCCTGGTTGGCGTTGTTGGCGTGCAGCGTCGACAGCACCAGATGCCCGGTCTCGGCGAAGGCCAGCGCATGCTCCATGGTCTCGCGGTCGCGGATCTCGCCGATCAGCACCACGTCCGGGGCCTGGCGCAGGGTGTTCTTCAGCGCCGCATGGAAACTGCGGGTGTCGACCCCGACCTCACGCTGATTGATGATCGAACGCTTGTGCCGGTGGATGTACTCCACCGGATCCTCGATGGTGACGATGTGCCCGCTGCTGTGGCGGTTGCGGTGGTCGATCAGCGCCGCCAGCGACGTGGACTTGCCCGAGTCCGTGGCGCCGACGACCAGGATCAGCCCCTGCTTGAGCATCACCGAGTCGAGCAGCACCGGCGGCAGCTTCAGGTCCTCGAAGCGCGGGATGTCGAGCTTGACGTTGCGGATCACCACCGATACATCGTTGCGCTGCTTGAAGATGTTCACCCGGAAACGCCCGATGCCCGTGCGGGAAATCGCCAGGTTCATTTCCAGCTCGCGGTCGAACTCCCGGCGCTGTTCGGCGTCCATCAGTGAAGCGGCGATGGCGGCCACCTCGCCGGGCTTGAACGGCCCGGCGTCCAGCGCCGTCAGCACCCCGTCGAACCGTGCGCTGGGCGGCGCGCCCGTGGAGAGGAACAGATCCGAACCGTGGCGGCTGGCCAGTTGTTTCAACAGTGCGTCGATTTCCATGGCAAAAAGCACCCGCAAAGTTTTCAATGAACCCGCAGAGGCAGGCGACTACCGCATCAGGATAGTCGACGCCGGCCCGCTGACCGACGATCAGGATCCGACCGATGAACGCTGTACCCGCCACCGATGACGCCCAGGCGCTGATCGCCTGCACCGACTGGAGCCGCACGCCGCTGGGCGCCGCCGGCACCTGGCCGCAGAGCCTGCGCACGGCGGTGGACATCGTGATCCACTCGCCGATGCCGATGCTGTTGCTGTGGGGGCCGCACCTGACGCAGATCTACAACAACGGCTTCGCCCTGCTGGCCGGCAGCAATCACCCGCGCGCTTTCGGACAGCCGACGCACGACATATGGCCGGAATTTCGCGACTTCACTGACCCGATCTACAGCGCCGTCCTACAGGGCCAGGTGCGCACCTACCACGAGCAGCGTTTCACCCTGCCGCAGCGGGACGGTCGGGAATCCGACTTCTGGCTGGACCTGACCTACAGCCCGATCCGCGACGAAAGCGCCCAGGTCGCCGGGATTCTGGTCACGGCCATCGAGACCAACGAGCGCCGGCGCATGGCCCAGGAGCTCAAGCAGCGTTCCGAAGACAGCCTCAAGGCCCAGCGCGAAACCGAAGAACGCCTGCAACTGGCGCTGGCCGCCACCGACGCGGTCGGCACCTGGGACTGGGACATCGGTGAGGACCGCTTCATCGCCGATGCGCATTTCGCCCAGTTGCACGGCGTCGATCCGGCGCTGGCCAACCGCCTGCCGATCAGCGAATACCTGCACGGCGTGCACCCCGAAGACCGCGCGCTGATCGCCCGCAGCATCAAGCACTGCATCACCCACGGCACCGAATACGCCGAGGAATACCGCCTGCAGCAAGCCAACGGCGAGGTGCGCTGGGTGTTCGCCCGGGGGCGCTGCTACAAGGATCACCACGACCGGCCCGTGCGCTTCCTCGGCGCGGCGCTGGACCTGACCGAGCGCAAGCTCACCGAACAGGCGCTGCGCCAGAGCCAGACCGAGCTGCAGCTGATCATCAACGCGATGCCGATCCTGATCAGCTATGTGGACCGCGAAGAGCGCTTTCGCCTGAACAACGCCGCCTACCTGGACTGGTACGGCCTCACGCCCCAGGAGCTGTACGGCCGCACCATCCGCGACGTGCTCGGCGACGAGGGCTACTTTCCGCGCAAGCCCTACATCGCCGAAGCGCTGGCCGGGCGCCCCTGTTCCTTCAGCCTGTACTCGCCGCACCGCGACGGCAGCCTGCGCCATGCGCTGATGAACTACTTGCCGCGCCACGGGCCGGACGGCGCGGTCAACGGCTTCTACATCTTCGTGATCGACGAGACCGAACGCAAAAAGACCGAAGAGGCTCTGCGCGACCTCAACGAAACGCTGGAGGAACGCGTCGCGGCCCGCACCAAGCAACTGGCCCAGGCCAACCAGCGCCTGCAGAACGAGATGTTCGAACGCGAACGCGCTGAAGACGCCCTGCGCCACGCCCAGAAAATGGAGGCCGTCGGCCAGTTGACCGGCGGCATCGCCCACGACTTCAACAACATGCTCACCGGCATCATCGGCAGCCTCGACCTGATGCAGCGCTACATCGCCAGCGGCCGCACCGACGAGATCGGCCGGTTCACCGAGGCCGCCGTGTCGTCGGCCAACCGCGCCGCCGCCCTCACCCACCGGCTGCTGGCGTTTTCCCGGCGCCAGTCGCTGGACCGCAAGACCCTGGACGTCAACGAGCTGATCCACTCGCTGGAGGACCTGATCCGCCGCACCAAGGGCGACCCGATCGAACTCACCCTGCGCCTGGGAGCCGGCGTGTGGCTAGTCAGCACCGACGTCAGCCAGCTGGAAAACGCCGTGCTCAACCTGGTGATCAACGCCCGCGACGCCATGCCCGAGGGCGGCGAACTGCTGATCGAGACCGCCAACGTCTACCTCGACGGCAGCGACATCACCACCCTGGAACCGGTCAGGGCCGGCGACTACGTGATGCTCGCCGTCAGCGACAACGGCACCGGCATGACGCCGTCGGTGCGCTCCAAGGCCTTCGACCCGTTCTTCACCACCAAACCCATCGGCCAAGGCACCGGCCTGGGGCTGTCGATGATCTACGGCTTCGCCCAGCAGTCCGGCGGGCACGTCAGCCTCGACAGCCTGCCGGGCCGCGGCACCTGCGTGCGGCTTTACCTGCCGCGCCTGCATGCGCTGGAGCCCGAGCGGCCGGCGGCCGAACCGGTCAACCAGCCCCCCGCCGCGGCGACCGGCGAAAGCGTGGTGGTGGTCGAGGACGATCCGGCGGTGCGCATGCTGGTGCTCGATCTGCTCAGGGAACTGGGCTACCGCGCCTTCGAGGCCGAAGACGCGAAAAGCGCCCTGCCGCTGTTCGAGTCCGGCCAGCGGGTGGACCTGTTGGTGACCGACGTCGGCCTGCCGGGCATGAACGGCCGGCAACTGGCGGAAATCGCCCGCCAGCACCGGCCGGGGCTCAAGGTGCTGTTCATGACCGGTTATGCGCAGAACGCCGCCGAACGCCAAGGATTCCTGGAAGACGGCATGGACATGGTGGCCAAGCCGTTTTCCATCGAGGCGCTGGCGGCCAAGATCCGCACGATGCTCAGCCAAACCCCGTGAGTTGAGGCATAATCCGCGCCCCGCAATCAGGTACCGCATCATGAAAGCCCAAGCCCGCCACATTCTGGTGAAGACCGCCGAAGAGGCCGAACAGCTCAAGCAACGCATCGCCAAGGGCGAAGCCTTCGACGTGCTGGCCAAGAAATACTCGACCTGCCCGTCCGGCAAGCGCGGCGGCGACCTGGGCGAAGTGCGGCCGGGGCAGATGGTCGGCGCCATCGATGCGGTGATCTTCAAGAAGCCGCTGCGCACCGTGCACGGGCCGATCAAGAGCAAGTTCGGCTATCACCTGGTGCAGGTGTTCTTCCGCGACTGAACCCTGCCCCGCGGCGCCCCGGCCGCCGCCATCGCCAGCCTGCTGGCGATGCGTCCGGTCAGGCGACACCGAATCTGGATGTGCCGGCCTCATCGCTGGCAAGCCAGCTCCCACAAGAATCTCCGGCGTTCGCCGACCTTGCGAACAACCACAATACCTGTGGGAGCGGGCTTGCCCGCGATGGCGTCCGGTCAGGCGACACCGAGGCTAGATGTGCCGGCCTCATCGCTGGCAAGCCAGCTCCCACAGGGTTCTCAGTCGTTCCCAGGCCTTGCGGACAGCCACAATACCTGTGGGAGCGGGCTTGCCCGCGATGGCGCCCGGTCAGGCGACACCGAATCTGGATGTGCCGGCCTCATCGCTGGCGAGCCAGCTCCCACAGGGTTCTCAGGTGTTCGCTGGGTTTGCGGACGGCCGGTTTCACCTCGGGATCAGCGCACCCGGCACCTGGATCACCTGGCTCGCCAGCCGGTGCCCTGCCTCGGCGGCGTCCGCCGGGCTGGCGCCTGACAGGCGGCTGGCCAGGTACGCCGCGCTGAACGAGTCCCCCGCCGCCGTGGTGTCGATCACCTTCTCGACTTTCTGCGCCGGCACTTCGAACGCTTCCCCGTCGCAGCGGATCAGGCACGCCTCGGCGCCGCGCTTGAGCACCACTTCCGGCGTGCCGATCTGCGTGTAGGCCTCGAACACCGCGTCGCAATCGGCGAACCCGAACAGCGCCTGTTCATCCTCCACCGTCAGCAACGCCAGGTCCACATAGGGCAACACGCTGCGGTAGGCCGCCTGCGCTGCCTCCCGCGAAGCCCACAGACGGGGCCGGTAGTTGTTGTCGAAGACGACGCGGGTGTCGCGCTGGCGGGCTTCGGCCAACACCTCGATCAAGCGTTCCCGCCCTTGCGCGCCCAGCACCGCCAGGGTGATGCCGCTGAAATACAGCACGTCGTAGTCCGGCAAGGCCGCCAGCGTCGCGGCGCCGTTCGGCAGGGTGAAGCAGTCGCGCACGGCCGCTTCGTTGCGCCAGTACAGGAAGCGCCGCTCGCCGGCGGCGTCGGTCTGGATGCAGTACAGGCCCGGCAGCCGACCGGGCAAGCGCTGCACCCAGTCCAGGCCGATGCCTTCGTCGGCCCAGCGGCGGCACATCTCGTCGCTGAAGCTGTCGTCGCCCAGGGCCGTGACGTAATCGACCCGGGCCCGGTCGCCCATGGCCCGCGACAGGTAGACGGCGGTGTTGAGGGTGTCGCCGCCGAAGCTTTGCTGCAGGCTGCCGTCGGCGCGCTGCTGAAGTTCGATCATGCATTCGCCGATCAGGGCGATGCGCGGGAGGTGGGGGCCCAGGGGGCTGAGAGTGGTCATCTGAATGGAGTCCTGGCAGTTCAAGGGTGTTCTGTCGGCCGCCATCGCCAGCAGGCTGGCTCCCACATTGGAACTGTGTCGAACACATGTCCCTGTGGAAGCCGGCCTGCCGGCGATGGCGTCGGTGCAAACGCCACCGGGCGCGGTGCCGGCTGAGGTCTCAGAAGCAGGTGCCCATCGTCTCGATCACCGTCAGCCGCTCATCCACCAGCAACCCCACCCGCCATTTGTCGAAGGTCAGGCACGGGTGCGAGGTGCCGAACGAAATGATGTCGCCGACCCGCAGCTCCACCCCCGGCGCCACGGTCATGAACGCATGCTGGTCCATCACCGCCGTCACTTTGCACGCGCCGACGTCATCCCCCACCGCCGGCAGCACCCCGGCCTTGTAGCGCAGCAGCGGCACCGGCAGGCCGGCGTCGAAGGCCACGTCGCGCTTGCCCAGGGCGACCACCGCGAACCCCGGCTCCGGCAACGACTGCACATGGGCCCAGACCTCCAGGGCCGGGCGCAGCCCTTCGTGCAGGTCGCTGCGCCGGTCGAGCACGCAGCACTGCGCTTCCTTGTAGATGCCGTGGTCGTGGGCGACGTAGCTGCCCGGACGCAACACGCTGAGGAAGCGCCCGGCGGCGTTCTGCGCCTCGAAGGACTCGGCGATCAGGTCGTACCACGCCGACCCCGACGCCGTGATGATCGGCTTGGCGACGGCGAACGCGCCGCTGTCCTGCAACTGCACCGCCAGGCGCACCAGCGACGCGGCGAATTCGCGGATGCCGCTGACGGCATGATCGCCATGGATAACGCCCTCATAGCCTTCGATGCCGGTCAGGGCCAGGGCCGGTTGCGCAGCGATGGCTTCGGCCAGTGCGATGACTTCCTGCTCGCTGCGGCAACCGCACCGGCCGCCGACCACGCCGTACTCGATCATCACGTTCAGCCGAACGCCTCGGGAGGCGAAGTACGCGCCCAGATCGGCGACGTTGTCCGGGTGATCGACCATGCAGTAGAAGTCAAAGCCAGGATCGGCCAGCAGATCGGCGATCAGCGCCATGTTCGGCGTGCCGACCAATTGGTTGGCCATCAGCACCCGGCGCACGCCGTGGGCGTAGGCGGCGCGGGTCTGGGTGGCGCTGGCCAGGGTGATGCCCCAGGCGCCGGCGTCGAGCTGACGGCGGAACAGCGCAGGCGTCATGCTGGTCTTGCCGTGGGGCGCCAGTTCCGCGCCGCTGTCGCTGACGAACGCCTGCATCCAGCGGATGTTGTGCTCCAGCGCCGCGCGGTGCAGCACCAGCGCCGGCAGGCTGACATCGCGCACCAGGTGGGCGCCGACGGCGGCATCGCCCTTCTCCACGGCAGCGGTAGTGTTCACGGTCGTCATGGTCGAACTCCTCACAGTCGCGCCCGCCGGCGGGCGCGGTCAGTCGTTGATGCGCCGGGCGAGGCTGTTGGCGCTCTCGATCAAGACCCGGCGATAGTCGTTGTAGTTGTTCTTGGCGTCGGCGCGCGGGGCGACGATGCACAAGGTGCAGATGGCCACGCCAGCGGGGTCTTTGACCGGCGCGGCGAAGCAGTGGGTGAACGTGTCGGCGACACTGTCGAAGGAAAAGAACCCGTCGATGCCGGCCTGACGAATTTCCCCCAGGAACGTCTCCAGCGGCAGGCGTTTGCCGTCCGGCAGGATGAAGTCGTCGGGGTCGATCAGATCAATGATTTGCTGGTCGCTCAGGTGCGCCAGCAGCAGGCGCCCGGACGCGGTCCACGGGATCGGCGCGTTTTCGCCGATATCGGAGGAAATGCGAAAGTGCCGCTCGCCCTCCTTCATCAGCGCCACCGTGTACTTGCGCCCGTTGAGCAGGCACATCTGCGCGGTTTCCCGGGTCTGGCTGACGATTTCCTGCAAGGCGTGGTCGGCCTCGCGGCTGAGGTCGAAATGCCGCAGGTGCGCCTGGCCGAGGAAGTACAGCTGACGGCCCAGATAGACGTGACCGTCCTTGCCCACCGGCTCCAGGATCCGCCGCTCCAGCAGCGACGCCACCAGTTCGTAGACCGTGGATTTCGGGCTGCCGATGCCGTTGGCGATATCGTTGGGGCGCAGCGGCTGGCCGATCTCCTTGAGGAAATCGAGAATGTCGAACGCCCGGTCCAGTCCCCGGGCCCGGCGTTTGATGGTGTCTTCGGTCATGTCTTCAGGTTCCCATTCACAGTGCCGGGAGTGTACCGAGAGTGCCAGGCTGACCGGTAGGCGGCCATCGCCAGCAGGCTGGCTCCCACAGGAGAACGCATACCACTGGCGATAGAGCCACCCCGCTTCAGGCCTTCTTCTTGTAGGCGATGCAATCGATCTCGACCTTGCAGTCGACCATCATGCTCGCCTGCACGCACGCCCGCGCCGGGGCGTGCTCGGGCTTGAAGTACTCGCCGAACACCTTGTTGAAACTGGTGAAGTCCCGCGGATCGTCCAGCCACACGCCGGCACGCACCACGTCCTCCAGGCCGTAACCGGCTTCTTCGAGGATCGCGATCAGGTTCTTCATGGTCTGGTGGGTCTGCTCGACGATGCCGCCGACGATGATCTCGCCGTCCACCGCCGGCACCTGGCCGGACACGTGCAGCCAGCCGTCGGCCTCAACGGCGCGGGCGAAAGGACGGGGCTGGCCGCCGGCCGCGGTGCTGCCGGTGCCGTATCGGGTGATGCTCATGGGTGTGTCTCCTGATTGAAAAGTGAAAGGTCAGAACCGCGTGCTCTTGAGGAATTCCGCCAAGCGCGGCGACTGCGGACGCTCGAACAGTTCCTTGGGTGGCCCCTGCTCTTCGATGCGTCCCTGATTCATGAAAACGATCTTGTCCGACACCTCGAATGCAAAGCGCATTTCGTGGGTCACCAGCAACATGGTCATGCCATCTTCGGCCAGGCCCTTGATCACGTTGAGCACTTCGCCCACCAGTTCGGGGTCGAGGGCCGAGGTGACTTCGTCGAACAGCATCAGGCTCGGGTTCATCGCAATGGCCCGGGCGATCGCCACGCGCTGCTGCTGGCCGCCGGACAGCTGGCCGGGAAAGTGGTCGCGGCGCTGCAGCAGGCCGACCCGCTCCAGCCATTTCTCGGCCAGCGCCACGGCTTCGTCCTTGTGCATCTTCTTCACCTTCAGCAAGCCGAGGGTGACGTTCTGCAACGCGGTCAGGTGCGGGAACAGGTTGAACTGCTGGAACGCCATGCCGGTCATCGCACGATGGCGGGCGATGACCTTCTCCGCATGACGCACGCGCTTGCCGTTGACTTCGTCGTAGCCGATGGACTCGCCGTCGAGCAGGATCTGCCCGCCCTGGAACTCTTCGAGCATGTTCACGCAGCGCAGCAGCGTGGTCTTGCCCGAGCCGCTGGAGCCGATCAGCGTGACCACGTTGCCGCGCTGCATGCTCAGGTCGACACCCTTGAGCACCTCCACCGCGCCGTATTGCTTGTGCAGGCCACGGATGTCCAGCAGAGGTTGGGTCTGGGGCTGTGAAGAAACTTGAGCTTGAGTCATGGCAAGGCCACCCGCTTTTCAATGAACCGGCCGAACAATTCGATGCCGTAGTTGATGACGAAGAACAGAAATCCGGCGAACAGGTAGAACTCCAGGGTCATGAACGTGCGGGCGATGATCTGCTGGGTGCTGAGCAGCAGCTCCGCCACGCCGATCACCGACAGCAGGGTCGAGGCCTTGACGACCTCAGTGGACGAGTTGACCCACGTCGGCAGGATCTGGCGCAGCGCCTGGGGCAACAGCACATAGCCGAGCGCCTGGTAGAACGTCAGGCCGATGGCCTTGCTCGCCTCCATCTGCCCGCGGGGCAACGCCTGCAGCGCACCGCGCACGATTTCGGCGACATGGGAGCCGCAGAACAGCGTCAGGCCCAGGGCACCGGCCTGAAACGCGCTGATCTGCCAGCCCAGCGCCGGCGCCATGTAGAAGCACGCCAGCACCAGCACGAACACCGGGGTGCCGCGGATAAGGTCGACGTAGAAACGGAATGGAGCGCGCATCCAGAAGCGGCCGTAGGTCAGGATCAGACCGGCGACCACGCCGACCAGCGTCCCGAGCAGGATCGCCAGCGCCGACACCTGCACGCTGGTGACAAAGCCCTGCCAGAGCGGCTCGCGCGCCACCCACAACTCATGCAACCAACCTTGGGATTCGTACATCGCAGCCTCCTATCGGCGGATCGCCAGACGCTGCTCCAGGTAACGCAGCAGCATGGCGATGAGGTAACAGGCCGCAACGTACAACGCCGTGGTCACCAGCCAGGTTTCGATCACCCGGTAGCTCTCGACGTTGATCTTGCGTGCGTAATAGGTCAGTTCCGGCACCGCGATGGCGGCGGCCAGCGAGGTGTCCTTGAACAGCGAAATGAAGTTGTTCGACAGCGCCGGCAGCACATTGCGCAGCATCACCGGCACGGTGACGTAGGCCTTCACCTGCCACTCGCCCAGGCCGATGGCCAGACCGGCCTCGCGCTGCCCTTTCGGGATGCTCAGCAGCCCGCCGCGGAACACCTCGGTCAGGTAGGCCCCGGCGTACAGCGACAGCGTGATGATGAAGGACGGGATCTTGTCCAGTCGGATCCCCAGGCTCGGCAACGCGAAATAGATCAACAGGATCAACACCAGGATCGGCGTGTTGCGGATCACCGTCACGTACACCGAAGCCAGCACCTGCAGGGCGCGATGCTTGGACAGCAAGGCGAAGGCCATCAGCAGGCCGATCACGCAGCCGATGGCGATCGACACCAACGCCAGCTCCAGGCCCAGGCCGAGCCCCGCCAGCAAGGTGTCGAAATCGCGCCACACGGCGGCAAAGTTCAACTGATAGTTCATGGTTGGCAGTACCTTGAGCGGGGCGACGCGCATCGCCCCGCTCTCACGGGATCATTTGAATTCGACGGGGAAACCGATGGCCGGGGTCGGCAGGTCGACGCCGAACCACTGCTTGAACGAGGCCGCGTACGTCGGGAACTCCACGCCGGTCATGGCTTCATGCAGGGTGGTGTTGACGAAGTTCAGCCAGTCCTGGTCGCCGCGCTTGACCGCGCAGGCGTAGGTCTGCGGGCTCCAGGCATAGGTCGGGCTGCGGTAGCGGCCGGGGTTCTGCACCATCAGGTACTTGACCGAAGACTGGTCGGTGGCGGCGGCATCGGCGCGGCCGGAGTTCACCGCTTGGTACATCAGGTCGACGCTGTCGTACTGATCGACCTTGGCCTTGGGCAGCGCCTGGTGCACCAGTTCCTCGGCGTACACGTTCTGCAGCACGGCCACGGTCACGCCGTCGCCGGCGGCCTGCAGGTCCTCGATCTCCTTGTACTTGCTGTTGGCCGGCAGCAGCAGGCCCACGCCTTCGCGGTAGTACGGCAGGGTGAACGCCACCTGCTGCGCGCGGCTGGCGGTGACGGTGATGAACTGGCAGCTCATGTCGACCTTGTCGGTCAACAGGTTAGGAATCCGCGCATCGGACGACTGCACCACGAACTCGACCTTGCTCGGGTCGTTGAACAGCCCTTTGGCCACCATTCGGGCGATGTCGATATCAAAACCCTGCAACTTGCCGTCCGCCCCTTGGAAGTGCCATGGCGCGTTGGTGCTGCCGGTGCCCACGATCAGCTTGCCCCGGGCCAGGACACTGTCGAGCTTGCTGTCGGCCGCCTGGGCCATGCCCGCAACGGCGGACGAAGCCGCGAGAACGAAAACACACGCTTTGAACAACGAAGGACGGCGATGCATGGCAAGGACTCCTGAGGAAGTTTATTCCGTTATACCGGAACTAGGTATGTAACAACGGAATAGACAGCAGAAAGTGTGCCACAGGATTCGGGGGGAATCTGTACCGGATTGAAAATTTCAGGGAATCAATGAGATACGTCGAACAAGGGAAAGTGGCGCAATTCACCCCGATGGCGTGGAGCGCTACCAATGGCCACAGGGGACGGGTAACAGGTACTCAATGAGTGCAGATGGAGCGGGATTGTGCGAGGCAATAACAGGGGGATCAGGAAGAAATTCGTCAGGCGCTGAAAAAGACTGGGAAGTCAGCGCTGCGCTGCTGCGTTGTACACATCTGCTCCGTCACGTTTCCCCACCGCGATGACGGTAACGACCAGCACTTCATCGATGACGCGATAAACCAAACGATAGCCGGCGCTTCTAAGCTTGATCTTGTAGGCCAGTCCAAGGCCTCTCAGCCGATCCGCCGGAACAGGCGGATTACTGAGCCGTTCTCGAAGCTTGCGTGCAAACTGCTCCTTCAGATTGCCTCCCAGTCTGTTCCACTCTTTCCAAGCCTTCTCCGAGAACTCCAGCTCATAGGTCATCGATCGAGACCTTTATGGTCGGATCGTTTTCCCGCTCCTTGCACAGTTCAATCAGTTCCAGATCCTCAAGGCGCTCAATCATTGCTTCGTACGCTTTGGCTGGCACGCAGTAGAACGCCGGCTCATTGCGGTTGAGGATCGCAACGGGTTCACCGCCGCCTGCGGCGACAGTGCCCATCGGGTTCTTTTTCAGCTCGGAGATGCTCGCTACGACTTGTGAAAGCACGATGTGTGTCATGAAGGGACTCCCTAGGGTGCTCTTTGAAGCGCCAAAAATAGCACTCCAGGACACATCTGACCTCAACCCTTTTGTCTCTGAAACCGCTTGCGGAAAAATGATGCTGTCCATCGGGAATCCCTTTCACACGCTCAAATCTGATGCAAAAAACAGTATCACGGTCAGCCGGTGTGCGTTTCGGCATCGAATGTCGGGGCGCTCCTGCATTTGTGTGGGAAAAGTGCGCGTTTTCCGAGCCCACCTGTAATTTCTGACAGTAGACCCGCCTCCTTCCCTGCCTTAACGTCAGGAAACCTTTAACGGTCGTCTGGAGGAGTCTCTGATGAAGGCGATCCTACCTCTTGCAATGCTGCCCCCCACCTACCGCAAAGCCCTGAAGACCTGGCGTCCGGTGATCCTCTATTTCACCAACGAACACTGCCCCGCCTGCGAAATGGCCGGGCCGATCTTCCGGCATGTCGCCGAGCCCTATCGACTGCGCGCGGACATCTACATGCTCAACACCCGCGAAGCGCCCCGGCACCCGAACGTCACCGGGACGCCGACGGTGCTGTTTTACCGGGACGGCAAGCTGATGAAGAAACTCAAGGGCATCGGCACCGAGGACACCCTCAGGCAAGACTTCGCGCTGCACATCGGCCGGGTCAAGCCGCCCGCCCGGCACCGTCGGCACCAGTGCCGCCATGACCTGACCTGGCTCCACGTCACCTTGCGCACCCTGCGCACCATCCCCGATGCACGCCGACGGAACTTTTCCTGAAAGTGCCACCTAAGAGCCATCATCACTGGTACTTTCGTTCCAACTGATAGACATCAATCGCGCTCCGGGCCGGATTGGACAAGCTCCGATCCGGCTGCTTTTCTTTCATTTCTCAAAACGAGATTCAGCGCGCCGGCCCACGGCCGTCAGCGCGCTCACGTCCCAGGAGGGGTCCATGTCCTTTAACGTCATGATGGTTTTCGGCACCCGACCGGAGGCCATCAAAATGGCCCCATTGGCCCGGGTTCTGCGTCAGTGGCCCGACATCCGACTGAACATCTGCTCCACCGGCCAGCACCGGGAAATGCTCAACCAGGTGCTCGACGCCTTCGAACTCACCGTCGATGAAGACCTGCAAGTGATGACCCAGGGCCAGACCCTGAACGGCCTCTCGCAACATCTGCTCACACAACTCGACCAGGCCTACGACCGGGTCAAACCGGACATCGTCCTGGTGCACGGCGACACCACCACCAGCTTCATCGCCGCCCTCGCCGCGTTCAACCGACAACTGCCCATCGGCCATGTCGAGGCCGGGCTGCGCACCGGCAACCTGCGCGCGCCGTGGCCGGAAGAAGCCAACCGGCGCCTGACCGGCGTGATCGCCGACCTGCACTTCCCGCCGACCTCCAAGTCCGCCGCCAATCTGCTGCGCGAGGGCGTGCCCCAGGACAACCTGGAAATCACCGGCAACACTGTGATCGACGCCTTGCTGTGGATGCGCGAGCACCAGCGCGAGACCGGCTGGCACCCGGCCGCCGACTCGCCCCTGGCGGCGCTCGACGACAGCCGCCGGATGGTGCTGATCACCAGCCACCGCCGGGAGAACCTCGGCGGCGGGTTCAACAACATCTGCGAGGCACTGGCGGAACTGGCCGAGCGCTACCCCGACGTGCAGTTCGTCTACCCGGTTCATCTCAACCCCCAGGTGCAGCAAGTGGTGTACGGCATGCTGGCGGGCAAGCCCAACCTCTACCTGATCGCCCCGCAGGACTACCCCCACTTCGTCTGGCTCATGGGCCGCGCGCATTTCATCCTCACCGACTCCGGCGGCGTGCAGGAGGAAGCGCCCGCCATCGGCAAACCGTTGCTGGTGCTGCGCGACGTGACCGAGCGGCCGTCCGTGCTGGAAAGCGGCACCATGGTGCTGGTGGGCACCGACAAGGCGCGCATCGTCCAGGAGGCCAGCCAGTTGCTCGACGACGAAGCGACCTACACCCGCATGAGCCGCGTGCACTTCCCCTACGGCGACGGCCACGCCAGCGAACTGATCGCCACCCGCCTCCACGCCTGGCTGAGCGCACGCTCGGCGGCGGGTAACGGGGTATGAGCCTGGGTTGGATCGATTTCTTTGCGTATGTGCTGTTCGGTCTTAAGTATGTGGCGATCCTTCTCGCCCTGCTGATGTTCATCCTCGGCCTCGACGATCTGTTCATCGACCTGGTGTACTGGGGCCGCAAGCTCATACGGCGCTGGCGCATCTACGAGAAATTCAAGCGCGCCGACGAGGAGCGCCTGTACGCCATTCCGGAAAAGCCGCTGGCGATCATGGTGCCGGCCTGGAACGAGGTCGGCGTGGTCGGGGAGATGGCGCGCCTGGCCGCCTCGACCCTCGATTACGAGAACTACCAGATCTTCGTCGGCACCTACCCCAACGACGCCGAGACCCAGGCCGACGTCGACGCGGTCTGCCTGCACTACCCCAACGTGCACAAAGTGGTGTGCGCGCGACCTGGGCCGACCAGCAAGGCCGACTGCCTGAACAACATCATCGACGCGATCTTCCGGTTCGAGAGCGAAGCGAAGATCCAGTTCGCCGGCTTCATCCTCCACGACGCCGAAGACGTGATCTCGCCGATGGAGCTGCGCCTCTACAACTACCTGCTGCCGAACAAGGATCTGATCCAGATCCCGGTCTACCCCTACGCGCCGGAATGGAAAGGCTTCACCGCCGGCCATTACGTGGACGAGTTCGCCGAGAACCACGGCAAGGACGTCATCGTGCGCGAGGCCCTGACCGGTCAGGTGCCGAGCGCCGGGGTCGGCACCTGCTTCAGCCGCAAGGCGATCAGCGCGCTGCTAGAGGACGGCGACGGCATCGCCTTCGACGTGCAGAGCCTGACCGAGGACTACGACATCGGTTTCCGCCTCAAGCAGAAAGGCATGAAGTGCATCTTCGCCCGCTACTCGGTGACCGATCCGAAACTGGCGCTGGAACAGCCTTGGGTGTTCGGCATGAACCGCGAGTTCGCCCAGGTGATCTGCGTACGCGAGCATTTCCCCCGTGACTTGCAGCACGCCATCCGGCAGAAGTCGCGCTGGATCGTCGGCATCGTGTTCCAGGGCACCAAGAACCTGGGCTGGAGCCGCAAGGGCCTGCTCAACTATTTCCTGTGGCGCGACCGGCGCGGGCTGATCGCCTACCTGCTGAGCTTCATGGTCAACCTGCTGTTCCTGGTGCTGCTGGCGATGTGGCTGATCACCGTGATCGCCCCGGAGGCCTGGCGCTATCCGTCGATCCTGGCCGACAGCGCGCTGCTCTCGGCGCTGCTGTGGCTCAACGGCCTGATGCTGCTCAACCGCCTGTTCCAGCGCGGCTGGTTCGTCACCCGCTACTACGGCATCGTCGAAGGCCTGCTGTCGGCGCCGCGCATGATGTGGAGCAACTTCGTCAACTTCTTCGCCAACCTGCGCGCCCTGCGCCAGGTCATGGAAATGGGCGATTCGCGGCGCGTGGCGTGGGACAAGACCACCCACGAGTTCCCGGCCCTGACCAAGGCCCAGCGCACCCCGCTCGGCCACCGGCTGGTGGAGAAAGGCCTGCTCAGCGAAGAGCAGCTCGAAGCCGCGATCACCAGCCCCGTGCGCCGCCGGCTCGGCCGCGAACTGCTGCTGCGCGAACACATCGACAGCACGCAACTGGTGCAGACCCTGGCCGAACAGCTGGATCTGGAATGGGCGCCGCTCAATCCGTTCAAGCTGGACAAGCGCCTGATCGACGCTGTGCCGCGCCGCGTGGCCTCCCACTACGGCGTGCTGCCGGTGGCCGAGGACGGCGACACCCTGGTGCTGGCCTCCGAAGGCCCGGTCAGCCAGGTCTCGCTCGGCGCGATCGGCCGCCAACTCAAACGCCCGGTGCGCTGCCGCCTGGCGCCCCAGGGCCGCGTCACCCTGGGGATCCGTTACTGGTACGCCAGCCCCCGCCAGACCGAGGAAGTGCGTCATATGCTGCAAGTGCTGGAACGTCATCAGGACGACGAAGCCCTGCTTGAGCGGGTCAGCCATCACCAGGTGCTGCTGGGCAACCTGCTGCAGGTGCGCGGCATGGTGCCGCCGACCCTGTTCAATCAGGCCCTGATCGACTTCGACGCCGAACAGATGTCCCTCGGCGAACACCTTATCTCTCGGGGCATGATCACCCAGGAGATCCTTGAGCAGGCTCTGGCCGACCAGGCCAGCGAACAGCAAGCCGCCTACCGCATCGTCCGGGAGGTCGCATGAAGCCTGTGGTCAACCGCCGCACCCTGCTGATGGGCAGCCTGTTGCTCGGCCTGAGCGCACAGCCGTCGCTGGCGGCGCCGCTGAGCGATTTCGAGCAGTTCCGCAGTTACCCCTACATGGACCGCAGCTACCGGGAAGCCAAGAAAGGCAACTGGAAGGAAGTCGAACGGCTGATGCGCCACCTGCTGGAAAAAGTGCCGAAAAACGACGAGGCCCGCGCCCTGCTGGTGGAAGCCCTGGCCAAGCAGCGCCGCTACAAGGACGCCTTGCAGGTGCTGGGCAACGACAGCGACGGTCTGCTCGATCTGCGCCTGACCTGGATCGAGCAGGATCCGCCGACCAGCACCCAGGTGGAAAACTGGATGGCCAACAGCAGCCTGAACGACCGCGTCCGCCTGTGGCAGGCCTACAGCCTGAGCCTGGCCAAGTTCGGCGGCGCGGCGCGGGCCCACGACTGGCTGGCGCAACTGGCGCCCAAGGGCGACGACAACATCCTGCGCCTGGCCCGGGCCAACTGGTCCGAGCAACTGCGCGACTGGAACGGCACCATTGAACAACTGGCGCCGCTGGCCGCGCGCAAGCAGCTCGACGCCGAGGGCTGGCAACGCCTGGCCAACGCCTACGTGCAGCGGCTGGACGAAAAGCCGCTGCAAGACCTGTTGCAGCAGGCGCCCAGCCCCGAAGCGGCGCGCAAGATCCGTCTGGCGATGGTCGACCGCGCCATCGCCATGGGCCACGAGCAGCAGGCCGAACGCTGGATGCAGTCGTTGCCGGCCAGCGACCTGGCCGACCCGGCCCAGCGCCAGCGCCTGTGGGAACTGGCCCGGCAGACCGGCGACAGCGCCAGTGTCCAGCGCCTGAGCAACGACTTGCAGCGCCCGTGCCTGGAGACCGTCGAGTGGCTGTCCCGCCATGACCCGGAGGCCGCCAGCGCCCAATTGCGCCGCTGCAACCCCACGGACGATCCGCAGGCCTGGCTGGTGCTCGCCCAGCGCCTGCAAGCCACCGACCTGTTGCAGTCCACCCGCCTGCCCCAGCCCTGGGACAGCCGCCGGCAGGCGCAACTGCTCGATGTCTGGCAGGCCGAGGGCCAAAGCGACAAGGTCATGGCCTGGCTCGCCGCGCAGCCGCAGACCGCCGAGGTGATCAAGCGCCGGGCCGAGCTGTTGCAGAAACAGGGTCGCAGCCAGGAAGCCGCCGGGCTGTGGGAACGCCATTACCGGCAGACCGGCAACCTCGCGTCGCTGGATCAGGCCAGCTACATCGCCTTGAACGCCGGGCAGCGCGAGCGCGCGCAGACGCTGCTGGAAGACGCGTATGACCGACATGGCGGCCGCTTGTCCGCCACGGCGTTGCAGCGGCTGGCCGGGCTCTACGCTTCGTCGCCCAGCACGACGCCGGCCCAGCGACGGCGCATGGCATCGCTGCTGGGCCGCGTCGACGCTGCCACCCGGGGCCAACTGCTGGCGCAACTGGCGGAAAGCGGCCAGTGCGACGTCGTGCGGCAAGCCATCGGCAGCCAGCCGCTGGCCGCCGGCGACTTCCGGGCCCTCGGCCGTTGCGCGATGCCGGACCGACCGGGGGAAGCCGTCGTGTATTACCGGCAGGCCGAGAAGCTCGGCGACCGCGGCAGCCGCCTGCCGTTGGCCTATGCGCTGGAGGCAGCCGGAGATTCCGCCGGGGCCCTGGCCCTGTGGCGCAGCCTGCCGGCCTCTGAACTGAGCGACAACGCCCGCCTCACCGCCAGCCGCAGCGCGCTCAACGTGGGCGACAGCCAGACCGCCGAACGCTATTGGCAACAAAGCACCACACGCGGCGCCAACGAATGGGCCCTCGGCGCGGCGATCGCCGACGCTCGGGGCGACCGTACCCAGGCCCTGGAGCGCCAGCGCCAGGCCTTGCGGCAGCAACCGGACGCCGGGCACTTCTACGCCGCCTCGGTCACGGCGCAGAAGGCCGGCGACCTGCCGCAAAGCACCGCCTGGCTGGCCGAAGCCGTGCGCCGCGACCCGACCAATCCGCGCTACCGCGCCGACTACGGCATGCGTCTGGCCGGTGCCCAAACCCGCGAAGAGCGCGCCGCCGCCATCCCGTACCTGCAACAGGCCACCCGCGATTTTCCCGAGGACTATCGCCTCGGCGAGACCCTCGCCTGGCGCTACGACGAGGCCGAGGACAGTGCGTCGGCCCGCCGGGAACTGCGCCGGGTGATCGACCTGGAGCAGAACCCGGTGGCCGCCGACGACGAGGACGGCAGCATGGAAGCCCGCCGCTACCGCCAGCGCCGCGCCCACGAAACCCTGTCGCGCCGCGACAGCCGAACGCTGGCCAGCACCTGGTCGCCGGCCGGGGTGTCGACCAACGACTTCGTGCGCCCCGACGACAGCAAAGGCACGAACCGCCGCGCCGACTCGCAGAACGTGCAACTGGCGATGTGGGACCATGCGTTGGGCGAAGAGCCGAGCCGCGCCGGCAGCACGCTGTCGGTGTATGGCCGGGTGCTGCTCGGCGGCCAGGGCCGCTCGCGCTACGCCGAATCCCTCGCCGCCGGCGTCGGCCTGCGCTACAAGCCGTGGGGCACGCAGAACATCAACTTCTACGGCGAGATCTACAAACAGAGCCAGTTCGACGACGATGACAGCCACAGCCTGAACCTGGGCCAGATGCTGGTGCCGGAAAAGCTGCTGGACCAGATCGGCGACCACCGTCAGGACGGCCACACCAGCACCGACTACCTGCTGCGCGCCACGGCGTCGTTCCTCGATCAGGGCCGGTACCGCAACGACTGGCGCGTCGACGAGAGCGACTGGGACGAACGTTTCCTCTACCTGGACGCCGCGTGGTGGACCAAGGCCGGCGACCACCAGTGGCTGTCGCGCTTCCAGCAGGGCCATGCCTGGAAGCTGCCGTTCAACGGCGCCCAGACCCTCATGCCGTACGGCTTCCTTGAGTTCGCCAGCCAGGATCCCGGCAACGACTGGCGCCAGGACCTGCGCACCGGCGTCGGCTTGCGCTGGCAATGGTGGTACGACGATGACCGCTACAACGCCTACCGCTCGAAACTGACGGTGCGCACCGAATACCAGCAATCGCTGGGCGGCAATCTGTATGAAGGCGGCAACGGTGTGCTGCTGGGTGTGGAGTGGAATTTCTGATGGCGCGATGGTTAGTGTTTTTCTGCCTGGTGCTGGGCGCGACAGTGGCTCAGGCCGACGCCCGGGTGTTCTATCAGCCGCTTAACGTCGATGCGCGGCTGACCCAGGCGCAATGGCAAAAGATCTGGCAGGACACCGCCCGCCAGGGCACCCGCACGCTGATCGTGCAGTGGACGAGCTATGGCGATTCGGACTTCGGCGGCGCCGACGGCTGGCTGGCCCGAAGCCTCCGGCTGGCGCAGCGCCAGGGCCTGGAACTGGTGCTCGGGCTGGCGATGGATCCGGCCTACTACCGGCGCATCGACGAGCTGGACAGCGCCGGCCTCGGCACCTACTGGCAAGCGCAGCTGGGACGCTCGCTGGCCCAGCAACGGACGTTGCGCCAGGACTGGCAACTGCCGGTCGCCGGCTGGTATCTGCCGCTGGAGCTGGACGACCTGCACTTCCTGGCGGCGGACCGGCGGGCGACCCTGCAACGCCAGCTCAAGGACTTCGCCGGCCAGCTGGATGCGCCGCTGCATGTCAGCGCGTTCAGCGCCGGCAAGCTGGCGCCGGCGGTCAACGGCCAATGGTTGGGCGAGATGAGCGCGGCGGGCATTCAGGTGTGGTGGCAGGACGGCGCCGGCACCGCACGCTTGCCGCCGCTGGTGCGCAACGGTTACGCCCAGGCCCTGCCCTGCTCCGTGGGCATCGTGCGCGAGGCGTTCCGCCAGACCAGCGCCGAAGGCCAGCCGTTCCGCGCCGACCCCGCCGCGCCGGACGCCAGCGCCGCCGGCTGTCACCCGGACGCAGTGTTTTCCCTGCGGTATCGGCCGTGGGGCCGGGTGATCCTCGACAACCAGCGCGAACATCAGGAGCGCGATGTACAAAACCATTGAAGATGAAGTCCTGAAGCGAACCGCGCCCGCCGAGCTGTGGGCCGAGTTCATCCAGCATGAGTTCGAGCGCCTGCGCTCGTTCTGCCTGCTGATCTTCGTCGCCAGCATCAGCGTGTGGGTCATCTTCGACCTGATCGTGAGCTTTCTCGGCGGCCAGGGCCTCACCTGGCGCTCGATGGCGTTCCTGGCGGTGTTTGCGGTGCTGACGGTGATCCTGCTGTTCACCCGCCGGGCCCGGCACTTCGACGTGCTCAACCTGCTGTTCGTGCTGACCATGACCCTCGGCGTGCGCCTGCTGATCGACGGTCTGCCGTCCAGCTTCCAGCCGGCGTGGCTGGTGCTCGGCGCCTCCAGCATCCTCTACAGCACGTCGGTGCTGCCGATCAGCCGCTGGTCGTTCTATGCCGCGCAGGCGACGATCTGGCTGGTACTCAATCCCTTCCTGTTCACCGACATCGGGCTGTTCGAGCTGCGGGGCGTGCTGACGGCGTGCTACAGCGTGTTCCTCTGCGGACTGACCATGTACACCTTCCTCAAGCTGCGCGAGGCCAAGCTGTACAACTACATCATGTCCCGGCTGCTGCTGGACCAGGCCTACAACGACACCCTCACGGAAATCCCCAACCGCCGTTCGTTCATGGCCCGCGCCGAAAAACGCCTGATGGCCGTCCCCCGCGAACAGGACCACTACCTGGCGATGATCGACATCGACAACTTCAAGAAAGTGAACGACGTGTACGGCCACGACATCGGCGACGAAGTGCTCAAGGGGATCGCGGCGGACATCAAGTCGGTCATGGCGCCGTATGAATATGCGCGCCTGGGCGGCGAGGAGTTCGCGATCTACCTGGCCGGGGTGCGCCACGCAGACGTCGAGGCGCTGGCCGGCGAACTGTGCCGCACCGTGCGCGAACGGCCGACCCGGCACCCGGTGACCATCAGCATCGGCGTCACCCGGGTGGAGGACGGCGACACCCTGAACCAGGCGCTGATCAAGGCCGACGAAGCGCTGTACGAATCCAAGCACACCGGGAAGGACCGCTACACCTTTCACGGCTGATCGAGAATCTGCACGACCGGCCGCACGGGGTGCCGTTGCCGGCCTCTTCGCCAGCAGGCTGGCTCCCACCCTGTTCGGTGCAGGCCAAGGATTGTCTGCCCGCCATTGCGCCCTGTGGGAGCCAGCCTGCTGGCGATGGCGCCAGCAAGGCCGCCGGTCAAGCGTCGGTGAACCTAGCGCCCGCCGCCCAAATCGACAAAGGTACCGGTGGCGTAGGACGCCTTGTCCGACAGCAGCCAGACAATCGCCTCCGCCACCTCGTCCGGCCGCCCGCCCCGTGCCATCGGAATCGCCGACTCCAACTTGCTGACCCGGTCCGGATCGCCGCTCAGGGCATGAAAATCGGTGTAGATGTAGCCCGGCCGCACCGCGTTGACCCGGATGCCCTCGCCCGCCACTTCCTTGGACAGACCGATGGTGAAGGTGTCCAGCGCGCCCTTGGAAGCGGCGTAGTCGACGTATTCGTTGGGCGAGCCCAGGCGGGCGGCCACCGACGAGACGTTGACGATGCTGCCGCCCTGCCCGCCGTGCTTGGGCGACATGCGCAGGATCGCGTGCTTGGCGCAGAGTATCGGCGCCAGCACGTTGGTTTTCATGATCTTGAGGATACGGAACTCGGACATTTCGTCGACCCGCGACTTGTGGCCGACCGTGCCGGCATTGTTCACCAGCGCCGTGACCCGGCCCAGCTCCGTGTCGACCCGGTGGAACAGGGCGACCACTTCGTCCTCAATGCTGACATCGGCCCGCACCGCGATGGCCTGCGCCCCCATGGCCCGCACCTGGTCGAGCACCTGGTGGGCAGCCTGCTCGTCGGCCTGGTAGTTGATGCAGATCCGGTAGCCCTGCGCGGCGGCCAACAGCGCCGTGGCGGCTCCGATCCCGCGCCCCCCGCCGGTGATCACAATGACTTTATCCATGCTGGCTATCCCCCGATGCACACGTGACAGTCGAGGCAAGAATAACCGTCATCGGCGGGTTTTGCATGGCTGCACATTGCCCCACGGGCGATCGCCGTGGCGAGGGCGCTTGCTCGCGCCGGGTCAGCCCGTCGCTTGACGCTCGCTGCGCTGGTGCACGCCTTGCAGGAAGTGCTCCGCCGGCATCGGGTGCCCCAGCAGGTAACCCTGCAGCGAATCGCAACCCAGTTGGGTGAGGAAGTCCTGCTGCACACCGGTCTCGACCCCTTCGGCGACGATCCGCAGCCCCAGCGCCTGCCCCAGCGCGACGATCGCCGAGACGATGGCGGCGTCATCGCTGTCGTGCTCCAGGTCACGCACGAAACCGCGATCGATCTTCAGCTCGTTGGCCGGCAGGCGCTTGAGGTACATCAGGCTCGAATAGCCGGTGCCGAAGTCGTCGATGGACAGGTCGACGCCCATGTCCGAAAGCTCCTGCAGCACCGTCATGCTGGCGTCGGCATCGTTCATGGCCGTGGTCTCGGTGATTTCCAGGGTCAGGCTGTTGGCCGGCAGATGATGGGTGGCCAGAGCCTTGGCCACGCTCTGCACCAGGCCCGAGTGGCAGAACTGCAGCGCCGAGAGGTTCACCGCGATCCGCCAGTCGGTGTAGCCCAGCACATACCATTCGCGCATCTGCCGGCAGGCTTCGTTGAGCACCCACTCGCCGATGGGAATGATCAGACCGGTCTTCTCGGCCAGGTCGATGAACTTGTCCGGCATCAGCATGCCGTCGGTGGGGTGCTGCCAACGCAACAGCGCCTCGGCGCCGACCGGGCGGCCGTCGGCGGCGTCGAACTTGGGCTGGTAATGCAGGCTGAACTGGTGGTGCTCCAGGGCCGCGCGCAGATCCTGCAACAGCTGCAATTGCTTGCGGGCGTTGCTGTTCATCGAGGCGTCAAAAAAGCTGTAGCCGTTCTTGCCGCCGCCCTTGGCGTGATACATCGCCGCGTCGGCGTTCATCAGCAGTTCCTGGGCGCTCTGGCCGTTGCCTGGGTACAGGGCGATGCCGACGCTGGCGGAAATCTGCAGCTCGTGGTCGGCCACCCGGAACGACTGCGCGATCAGCCCCACCTGACGGGCCGCCAGGCCCAGGGCATCGTCGGGCTCGTTCAGGCGCACCAGCAGGACGAATTCGTCGCCGCCGATGCGCGCCAGGGTGTCCATGCTGCGCAGGTCCTGGCGCAGGCGCGCGGCCACTTCGCGCAGCAACTGGTCGCCCATGTGGTGGCCGAAGGCGTCGTTGACCGGCTTGAAGCCGTCCAGGTCAATGAACATCAGGGCGAAGCAGGCGCCCTGCTCCTGCACTTTTTTCATGGCCTGATTGATCCGGTCGTCCAGCAGCATGCGGTTGGGCAGGCCGGTCAGGGTGTCGTGCAGGGCCAGTTGGGTGAGTTCGCGGTTGGCCACGGTCAGGGAATGGGCCAGGTCGGCGGTGCGCGCCTCAAGGCGGGCGTCGAGGATCGAGGTCAGCAAGGCGATGGCCAGCACCGCCAGGGTGGTGATCAGCACCAGGTTGTCCAGGCCGTTGCCGTTCAGGCCGTCGAGCGCGGCGCCGCAGAAGCTGCCTTCGGGAAACCGCGCCGCCGCCATGCCGGTGTAGTGCATGCCGACGATCGCGATGCCCATGATGATCGCCGCCCCGGCGCGGAACAGCCGCACGTAGGGCGAATGCTGGCGCAGGCGGAAGGCGATCCACAGCGCCGCCGCCGAGGCGCCGACGGCGATCATCAGGGAGGCGCCGAACAGCGTCGGGTCGTAGTCGATCCCCGGCGTCATGCGCATGGCCGCCATGCCGGTGTAGTGCATGGCGCTGATGCCGGCGCCCATGACCAAGGCGCCGACGCCCAACTGCCAGGCCGGGAGCTTCGGCTGGCTGACCAGCCACAGGGCAAAGCCGCTGGACAGCACCGCGATCAGCAGCGACAGCGCCGTGATCGCAATGTCGTAGCCCAGGCTGATCGGCAGCTTGAAGGCGAGCATGCCGATGAAATGCATCGACCAGACGCCGATGCCCATGGCGAACGCACCGCCTGCGGTCCACAGATGCACGGCCCGCCCCTTGGCGGTGGCGATGCGCCCGGTGAGGTCGAGGGCGGTGTAGGACGCCAGGATCGCGACACACAGCGAAATGAAAACCAGGGTGAAGGAATAGCTACCGATGAGCATGACGATTCTCGTGGCCACCCCGCCGCGGTCAGTCCATTAGGGTCGGGGCAAATGCGCCGATTGTACTGATTGCGCGGAAGAACGCACTGACTAAGTAATCAATTGGCCATCAAGCCGATGAAACGCTTGTTTGATGAGTGTGAACGGCTCTGGAACGACGTTTGGGGGCTGACCGCGGCGAGGCAGTTTGCTCCCGCAGCAGCCCCCGAAAGTCTGTGAACGCCTTGGCGATCCACAAGCGCCCTCAGCGGCTGTCGCTCATCTCCAATTGACCGTCCCAACCGCCCCCGAGCGCCGCGATCAGTTGCACGCTGGCGATCAGGCGGCTCTGCAGCACGTTCAGCACGCTGCGCTCGTTGCTCAGCGCGGTGGCCTGGACCACCACCACGTCGATGTAGGCGATGAGGCCGGCCTTGTACTGGTTCTCGGTCAGGCGCAGGGAGTCCCGCGCCGCGTCGAGGGCTTCCTGGCGCACGCCCGCCTCGTTCTCGTACACCTTGAGCTGCACCAGGTAGTTCTCCACCTCGCGGAAGGCGTCCAGCACCGTCTGCCGGTACTTGGCCACAGTCTGGTCGTATACGGCCTCAGTGCGGTCGACCTCCGCCGAGCGGCGGCCGCCGTCGAAGAGCGGCAGGTTGAGCTTGGGGCCCACCGACCAGAAGCGGTTCGGCAGGCTGATCAGGTCCCTGGACGTACTGCTGCTGTAGCCGCCGCTCAGGCTCAGGGTCAGGTCCGGGTAATAGGCGGCCTTCGCCACGCCGATGTTGGCGTTGGCGGCCATCACCGAGCGTTCGGCCGAGGCGATGTCCGGGCGCCGCTCCAGCAGTTGCGACGGCAGGCTCAACGGAATCTGCGGCAGTTTCGGGATGTCCTGGGTCTCGGCCAGCTTGAACTGCGCCGGCGGCTGGCCGGTCAGCACCGCGATGGCGTTCTCGAACTGCGCCCGCTGCCAGATCAGATCCACCAGATCGGCCTGGGTGGTCTTCAGCTGCGTCTGGGCCTGGGCCACCGCGTCACGCCCGGAGACGCCGGCGTTGTACTGGTTCATGGTCATCTTGAGCGAGCGCTCGTAGGCCGCCACGGTCGACTCCAGCAAACGCTTCTGCTGATCGATCACCCGCAGTTGCAGGTAGTTCTGCACCAGTTCCGACTGCTGGCTCAGGCGCATCGCCGCAAGGTCCGCAAAGCTGGCTTGGGCGCTGGCCTCGTCGGCCTCCAGCCCACGGCGCAGCTTGCCCCAGATGTCGGCCTCCCAGCTCACGCCCAATTGGGTGTTGTAGGTATCGCGGATGCCGCTGGAGGAACTGCTCAGGCTTGAACTGCTGCTCCCGGTGCCTTGGCTGGAGCGGGTCTTGCCGGCGCTGAGGTCGATGCTCGGGTAGAACGCGCCGCGCGCGTCACGCACCAGGGCCTGGGCCTGGCGGTACTGGGCTTCGGACTGGGCGACGGTCTGGTTGGCGCTGTTGAGCTTCTCGATCAGTTCGTTGAGCTGGCGGTCGCCGTACAGCTCCCACCAGGCGCCGCGGGCCAGCGAGTCGCTGGGGCTGGCCTGGCGCCAGCCCTCGGCTTCCTTGTACTGGGCGATCTCGGCGGTCTGCGGGCGCTGGTAGTCCGGGCCGACGGCGCAGGCGCTGAGCATCGCCACGCACAGCGACAGGCTCAGCAGACGCGAGCCGCGGACGGTGGCCAGTTGGATAAGCGAACGGTCAGTCATAGCGGAGTTTCCAGAGCGGCATCGGTGCGCACGCCACGCCATTTATTGAAGCGGTGGCGCAGCTTGTCGAGATAGAGGTAGACCACCGGGGTGGTGTAAAGGGTCAGCACCTGGCTGAAGACCAGCCCGCCGATGATCGTCAGGCCCAGCGGCTGGCGCATTTCGGCGCCTTCGGCCCGGCTGAGCAGCAGCGGCAAGGCGCCGAGGATCGCCGCCAGCGTGGTCATCAGGATCGGCCGCAGGCGTTGCAGGCAGGCGCTGCGGATCGATTCCAGCGGCGACAGGCCGTCATGGCGCTCCAGTTGCAGCGCCAGGTCGATCATCAGGATCGCGTTCTTCTTCACCACGCCGATCAGCAGGAACAGCCCGAGCAGCGAAATCAGGCTGAACTCGCCGCCCAGCGCGTAGATCGACAGCAACGCGCCGACCCCGGCCGACGGCAGCGTGGACAGGATGGTCAGCGGGTGGATGTAGCTTTCGTACAGCACGCCCAGCACCAGGTACACCGCCAGCAGCGCACCGAGGATCATGAACGGCTGGCTCTTCTGGGTGGCGGCAAAGGCGTCGGCAGTGCCGGCCACCTTCACGATCACGTCTTCCGGCAGGCCGACCTTGGCGATGGCCCGCTCGATGGCGGCGGTGCCCTGCTCCACCGTCACGCCTTCGGCCATGTCGAAGGAAATGCTTTCGGAGGCGAACTGGCCTTCATGACTGACCCGGTCGTCTTCCAGGCTGCTTTCGTAGTGGGCGATGGTCGACAGCGGCACCCGTGCGCCGTCGGCGGTGATGACCTGCACCTGGTTGAGCGTCACCGGATCCTGGGCGTACTTCGGATTGACTTCCATCACCACCCGGTACTGGTTGAGGCTGTCGTAGATGGTGGAGATCTGCCGCTGGCTGTAGGCGTTGTTGAGCACGGCGGTGACCATGTCCATGTCGATGCCCAGGCGCTTGGCCTGGTCGCGGTCGACGATCAGCGTCACCTGCTGCGCCCCGCGGCCCTCGCGGGCGTCGATGGCGGTCAGTTCCGGCAAGGCCCGCAGCGCCGTGACCACTTTCGGATACCACTCGCGCAGCGCACCCAGATCGCCGCTCTGCAGGATGTAGGAATACTGCGAGGTGGTCTGTTCGCGGCCGCCGCCGAACTGCAGGTCCTGGTCGGCCATCAGCATCAGTTGCGCACCGGCGACCTTGGGCATTTCCTTGCGCAGGCGCTCGATGACCTTCTGCGCCGACAGGTTGCGCTCCTTGATCGGCTTCAGGCGCACGAGCATGAACGCGTTGTTGGTGCCGTTGCTGCCGCCGATGAAGCCGGCGACGCTCTCCACCGCCTCGTCCTTGAGCACCGCCCGACGGAAGATCTCCATCTTGGGCTGCATCACGCTGAACGACAGGCCGTCGTCGCCGCGCACGAAACCGATCAGTTGGCCGGTGTCCTGCTGCGGCATGAAGGTCTTGGGCACCACCACGTACAGCGCGACGTTGACGCCGACGGTGACGATCAGGCTCAACAGCGTCAGGCGCCGGTGGCGCAGCACCCAGTCGAGGCTGGTGGCGTACTTGCCGACCATCCAGTCGTTGGTGCGCCGGCTCCAGCGCTGCAGGCGGTTCTCCTGCCCCGGCACATGGGGCTTGAGCCAGCGGGCGCAGAGCATCGGCGTGAGGGTCAGGGACACCACCAGGGAAACGACGATGGCCGCCGCCAACGTGATGGAGAACTCACGGAACAGGCTTTCGATGATCCCGCCCATGAACAGGATCGACAGGAACACCGCGACCAGCGACACGTTCATCGACAGCAGGGTGAAGCCGACTTCCTTGGCCCCCAGGTACGCCGCCCGCATCGGCTTGATGCCTTCGTCGATGTGCCGGGAAATGTTCTCCAGCACCACGATGGCGTCGTCCACCACCAGCCCGGTGGCGAGGATCAGCGCCATCAGCGACAGGTTGTTCAACGAGAAGCCGTACAGGTACATCACCGCGAAGGTGCCCACCAGCGACACCGGGACCGCCAGGGTCGGGATCAACGAGGCGCGGAAATTGCCCAGGAACAGGAACACCACCAGGATCACCAGCGCCACGGCGATCAGCAGGGTCATCTCGGCCTCGTGCAGGGTCGCCTTGATCACCGGCGAGCGGTCCATCGCCAGGTTGAGTTTGACGCTGGCCGGCAGCACCGCCTGCAACGCCGGCAGTTGGGCCTTGATCTCGTTGACCGTCTCGATGATGTTGGCCCCGGCCTGGCGGTTGATCACCAGCAGCACCGCCGCGTCATCGTTGAAGAACCCGCTGTTGTAGCGGTCCTCGACGCCGTCGCTGACCTTGGCCACGTCCTTGAGGCGCAGGGCCGCGCCGTCGGCGTAGTGGATGATCAGCGACTCGTAGTCCTTGGCCTTCTCCAACTGATCGTTGGCCTGGATCTGCCACAGGCGCTGGCCGTCTTCGACCGAGCCCTTGGGCCGGCGCACGTTGGCCCCGTCGATGGTCTTGCGCACGTCGTCCAGGGACACGCCGTACTGGTTCAGGGCCTGGGGCTCGAGCTCGACGCGCACCGCCGGCAGGGAACTGCCGCCGATCTGCACCTCGCCCACGCCCTGCACCTGGGACAGGCTCTGGGACAGGATGGTCGAGGCCAGGTCGTAGAGCTGACCCTTCTCCAGCACGTCGGAGGTCAGCGACAGCACCATGATCGGCGCCTGGGACGGGTTGACCTTCTTGTAGGTCGGCATGCTGCGCATCCCGCTGGGCAGCAGGTTGCGCGAGGCGTTGATCGCCGCCTGCACTTCCCGCGCCGCGCCGTTGATGTCGCGGTCGAGGTCGAACTGCAGGATGACCCGGGTCGAGCCCTGGCTGGAGCGGCTGCTCATGGTGTTGACGCCGGCGATGGCGCCGAACGAGCGCTCCAGCGGCGTGGCCACCGTCGAGGCCATGACCTCGGGGCTGGCGCCGGGCAGGCTGGCCTGCACCACGATCACCGGGAAGTCCATCTGCGGCAGCGGCGACACCGGCAGCAGGCCGAAGCTCACGCCGCCCAGCAGCATGATCGCCAGGCTCAGCAGCATGGTCGCCACGGGGCGCTTGATGAATGGGCCGGACAGGTTCATCGGCCTGCGCTCCCGGCGCCGGTGCCGAACCTCACGGCCCCTTCGCGGGCAAGCCCGCTCCCACTGGGTTTGCGGTTGGACAGGCTCACACCGCCACCTCTTCTTCGGTTGCGGACTTGCCGAAGCGACGCCCCAACCGGTCGAAGTACAGGTAGATCACCGGTGTGGTGAACAACGTCAGCACTTGGCTGGCCAGCAGGCCGCCGACCATCACCAGGCCCAGCGGTTGGCGCAGCTCGGCGCCGGAGCCGGTGGCCAGCATCAGCGGCACCGCACCGAACAGCGCGGCCAGGGTGGTCATCAGGATCGGCCGGAAGCGCAGCAGCGCCGCCTGGTAGATCGCCTGCTCGGGCGCCATGCCCTGATGGCGTTCGGCGTCGAGGGCGAAGTCGATCATCATGATCGCGTTCTTCTTGACGATGCCGATCAGCAGGATGATGCCGATGATCGCGATCATGCCCAGGTCGTTGCCGCTGAGCAGCAGCGCCAGCAAGGCGCCGACCGCCGCCGACGGCAGGGTCGAGAGGATCGTGACCGGGTGGATGTAGCTCTCGTACAGCACGCCCAGCACGATGTACATGGTCACCACGGCCGCCAGGATCAGCAGCAAGGTGCTCGACAACGAGGCCTGGAACGCCTCGGCCGCGCCCTGGAAGCGGGTCTGCACGCCCAGCGGCATGCCGATGTCCTTCTGCACCTGCTCGATGATGTCGACCGCCTGCCCCAGCGCCACGCCCGGCGCCAGGTTGAACGACATCATCACCGCCGGGAACTGGCCGATGTGGGTGATCGCCAGTTGCGCCTGGCGTTCCTCGACACGGGCCAGGCTCGACAGGCGCACCTGGGCCCCGTCGGTGGTCTTGACGTGGATCTGGTCCAGCGCCTGCGGGCCGATCTTCTCCCCGGCCTGGGCCTGGAGCACCACGCGGTACTGGCTGGCCTGGGTGTAGATGGTGGAGATCTGCCGCTGGCCGAAGGCGTCGTACAGCGCGTCGGTGATGTTCGACACCGACACGCCCAGGCGCGAGGCCGCGTCGCGGTCGATCACCAGGTACACCTGCAGGCCCTTGTCCTGCAGGTCGCTGGCGACGTCGGTCAGCTCCGGGCGCTGGGCCAGGGCATCGACCAGGCGCTTGCTCCACAGGCTCAGCAGGTCGGCGTCCGGCGAGGACATGCTGAACTGGTACTGCGTGCGGCTGACCCGGTCTTCGATGGTCAGGTCCTGCACCGGCTGCATGAACAGGCGGATGCCCACCAGTTTGTCCACCTGGGGCTGCAGCCGGGCGATCACGTCGGCGGCGCTCAGGTCACGTTCGCGGTGCGGCTTGAGGTTGATCAGCAGGCGGCCGCTGTTGAGCGTGGCGTTGTCGCCGTCCACGCCGATGTAGGACGACAGGCTTTCCACCGCCGGGTCGTCGAGGATCACCTTGGCCAGCGCCTGCTGGCGCTCGCCCATGGCGGCGAAGGAAATCGACTGCGGCGCCTCGGAAATGCCCTGGATCACCCCGGTGTCCTGCACCGGGAAGAACCCCTTGGGCACCGCCATGTACAGGAACACGGTCAGCGCCAGGGTGCCGACAGCCACCAGCAGCGTCAGCGGCTGGTGCCGGAGCACCCACTGCAGCATCCGGCCGTAGACGGCGATCATCCAGTCGATGAATTCGCCGCTGGCCCGGTAGAAGCGGCCCTGCTCGTGGGCCTCCGGCTCGCGCTTGAGCAGGCGGGCGCACATCATCGGCGTCAGGGTCAGCGACACCACGAGGGAAATCAGGATGGCCACGGCCAGGGTGATGGCGAACTCGCGGAACAGCCGGCCGACCACATCGGCCATGAACAGCAGCGGAATCAGCACGGCGATCAGCGACAGGGTCAGGGAGATCAAGGTGAAGCCGATCTGCTTGGCGCCCTTGAGCGCGGCCTGCATCGGGCTGTCGCCTTCCTCGATGAACCGGGCGATGTTCTCCAGCATCACGATCGCGTCGTCCACCACGAAACCGGTGGCGATGGTCAGGGCCATCAGGGTCAGGTTGTTCACCGAGAACCCGGCCAGGTACATCACGCCGAAGGTGCCGATCAGCGACAGCGGCACCGCCACCGACGGGATCACCGTGGCGCTGGCCCGGCGCAGGAACAGGAACGTCACCATCACCACCAGGGCGATGGCGATCAGCAGTTCGTGCTGCACGTCGGTGACCGAGGCGCGGATGGTCTGGGTGCGGTCGGTGAGCACGGTGACCTCAAGGCCCGCCGGCAGGTTGTCGGTGATGCTCGGCAGCAGCGCCTTGATCCGGTCGACCACCTCGATCACGTTGGCGCCGGGCTGGCGCTGGATGTTGAGCAGCACAGCCTGGTTCTGGTTGGCCCAGGCGGCCAGCCGTTCGTTTTCGGCGCCGTCGACGATCTGCGCGACGTCCTTGAGCCGCAGCGGCGCGCCGTTCTTGTAGGCCAGGATCAGGTTGGCGTAGTCCTCGGGGGACTTGAGCTGGTCGTTGGCGTCGAGCATCGACACCCGGGTCGGGCCGTCGAAGTTGCCCTTGGGCTGGTTGACGTTGGACGCGCCGATCAGGGTGCGCACGTCCGACAGGTTCAGGCTGTTGGCCGCGAGTGCCTCGGGGTTGACCTTGATCCGCACCGCCTGGCGCTGGCCGCCGGCGATGCTGACCATGCCGACGCCGCTGATCTGGGCGATCTTCTGCGCCATGCGCGTGTCGACCAGGTCGTTGAGCTTGGGCAGCAGCATGGTCTTGGAGGTGATGGCCAGGGTCAGCACCGGGGTGTCCGCCGGGTTGACCTTGTTGTACACCGGCGGCGCCGGCAGGTCGCTCGGCAACAGGTTGGTGGCGGCGTTGATCGCGGCCTGCACCTGCTGTTCGGCGACGTCCATGTTGATGTCGAGGCTGAAGCGCAGGGTCAGCACCGAGGCGCCGCCGGAACTGGTGGAAGCCATCTGCGTCAGGCCGGGCATCTGCCCGAACTGGCGCTCCAGCGGTGCGGTCACGGCGCTGGTCATCACGTCGGGGCTGGCGCCGGGGTACAGGGTCATGACCCGGATGGTCGGATAGTCGACCTGAGGCAGGGCCGACACCGGCAGCAAGCGGTAAGCGATCAGGCCGGCCAGAACGATGGCCAGCATGCTGAGGGTGGTGGCGACCGGGCGAAGGATGAACAGCCGTGAGATGTTCATGCGCCCCTCTTGGCCTTGTCGCCGGCGGGCGCTTCAGGGGCGCCGGACGCGGACTTGCCCTGCAGGTGCCCGGTCGGGGTGGCCGGCACGTCCTGGCTGTCGTTGACCACTTCCACCTCGCTGCCTTCCTTCAGGCGGTCGGTGCCTTCCAGCACGACGCGGTCGCCGGGCGCCAGGCCTTCGGTGACCACGGTGTTGTCGCCGTCGCTGGCGCCGATCTTCAACTGACGCAGAGTGACCTTCTTGTCCCCGTCCATGGCATAGACGAAGGTGCCGTTGGTGCCGAACTGGATCGCCGCCGACGGGGCCAGCAGCACGCCCTTGAGGGTGTCGGCCAGCAGGTGGACGTTGACAAACTGGTTGGGGAACAGCGACTGGTCGCGGTTGTCGTAGCGCGCCTTGAACTTGAGGGTGCCGGTGGCCACGTCGATCTGGTTGTCCAGGCTCTGCAGCACGCCGGTGGCCTGCAGGCGGGTGTCGCCGCGGTCCCAGGCCTCGGCCGGCAGCTTGGCGCCGCTGCGGTAGCGGGCGAGCACGGTGTCGAGGCTGTTTTCCGGCAAGGTGAAGGCGACGCTGATCGGTTGGGTCTGGGTGATCACCGCCAGGGCCGTGGTGTCGTTGGCCGCCACCAGGTTGCCGACGTCGAGCTGACGCAGGCCGACGCGGCCGGCGATCGGCGCGCGGATCTTGGTGAATTCGAGATTGAGCTTGGCGTCGTTGACCGCCGCCTGATTGGTCTTGACCGTGCCCAGGTACTGGCCGACCAGCGCCTCGGCGGTGTCCAGGGTCTGCTTGGCGATGCTGTCTTCCTTGTACAGGCCGCGGTAGCGCTCGACATCGACCTGGGCGTTCTTCAGCTGCGCCTGGTTCTGCAGCAGGGTGCCCTCGGCCTGGAGCAAGGCGTTCTGGTACGGGCGCGGGTCGATTTCAGCCAGCAAGTCGCCGGCCTTGACCATCTGCCCCTCTTCGAACCAGATCTTCACCACCTCGCCGCCGACCCGGCTGCGCACGTTGATGGTGTTGAGCGCGGTCACCGTGCCGAGCGCCTTGTAGTACAGCGGGAAATCCCCCTTGACCACCGGCGCGACACGCACCGGCACCGGCCCCGAGCCGCCGCCGAACCCCGGACGCATCATCCCCGAACGGCCGGTGTGGCCGGCCTGGGCCTTCTCGCCGCCCTCCTTGTGGGCGGTGCCGGCGGGCCAGAATTTCCAGCACAGGCCGGCGACGGCCACCAACACAAGCAGGCTGAGCAGCCAGCGACGGGAATGACGGGGGGACGATTGCATGGAGTGATTGACCATAGGGCGCGTGGGCTTCTGTTACGGGAGGCTGAACGATAAGCACTGGTGGGGATTAAGCAAAGCGGCTTTACCGGCAATTTACCTTCAACTTACGTTTCAAGGTGTGAGCCAAGAGACTGATACACAAATGAAAACGGCCTGGACAGGGCCAGGCCGTTAACAATTGTAAAAGCGGTGTTCGAAGCGTGGGTTACTTCAGGACAGCCAGGGCCGCTTCGTAGTTTGGCTCATCGGCGATTTCGCCGACCAGTTCACTGTGCAGCACCTTGTCGTTCTCGTCCAGCACCACGACGGCGCGGGCGGTCAGGCCTTTGAGCGGGCCTTCGGCGATGGCAACGCCGTAGTTCTGGATGAACTCGGCACCGCGCAGGGTCGACAGGTTCTTCACATTGGTCAGACCTTCAGCGCCGCAGAAGCGAGCCTGGGCAAATGGCAGGTCAGCCGAGATGCACAGCACCACGGTGTTGGCGATGTCGTTGGCCTGGGCGTTGAACTTGCGTACCGAGGTGGCGCAGGTCGGGGTGTCGACGCTCGGGAAGATGTTCAGCACTTTGCGCTTGCCGGCGAAGTTCGACAGGGAAACGTCGGCCAGCCCTTCGCCTACCAGAGAAAAGGCGGGCGCCTGGGAACCGGCTTGCGGCAACTGGCCGTCGACTTGAACCGGGTTGCCTTTGAGGGTGACTTGAGCCATGAACGGAATCCTTCTGAACGTATTGAATGTTTTGTTGGACAGCATGCAAGAGGCCGAAGTTAACCACGAAATGCGCCGGCGACCTATGCCCGGACTGAAATTGTCATGTTTCGGCACACAAAACTGGATACAACTGCCCCCATTCATCTGTAGGAGCGAGCCTGCTCGCGATGTCCGACCGCCACCGTCGCAGTGACCGATCCGGCTCCATCGCGAGCAGGCTCGCGCCTACAGGGCTATGCGAGCAACCGCAGCATGTTGCGGTGCCGCGCCTCGAAGATCCGCCGCATGTAGCCGTTCACCAGCAGGCGTTCGCTGAAGGCGCCGCCGATGGCCGAGTAGGTCACCCGGTCGGTGTACAGCGTACCGCCCTCGCCCGGCGCCACCCGGTGTTCGTGGCGGAAGGCGCGCAACGGCCCCTTGAGCATTTCATCGACGAAATGGCTGTCCCCGGCCTCGCGGATGGTCACCGTCCAGTCCGACGGGATGAGGTTGAACATCCAGTGGCGAAAGCGAAACTGCCGCCCGGCCTCGATCCGCAGGTCGTTCAGGTCGATGTCGCCCAACGGCGCGATGCGTTCGGGAAAGATCTTCGGGAAATTGACGCCTTCCAGGCAGAAGTCCAGCACCTGCGACGGCGTACGGCCGGGAATCAGGGTGGTGAGTTCCAGAACGGGCATGGCGGAGGGTTCCTTGGATGGGCCGGCATTTGTCAAAACGCAGGCGGGCATCTTTTATTTAGCGACGTTGTCGATTCCGGCCCCCGGCGTTCGACTAAGTGGCAAATATCCCACCCCCAGCGGAGATTCACACCATGCGATTCATGATCATCGTCAAAGCCAGCCAGGACTCCGAAGCCGGCGTCATGCCCAGCGAAGAGCTGCTCACCGCCATGGGCAACTACAACGAGGAGTTGGCCAAGGCCGGGATCCTGGTCTCGGCCGACGGCCTGCACCCCAGCAGCAAGGGCGCTCGGGTGCGTTTCTCCGGCGAGAAGCGCACGGTGATCGACGGCCCCTTCGCCGAAACCAAGGAGCTGATCGCCGGCTACTGGATCTGGGAGGTGAAATCCCGGGACGAAGCCATCGAATGGGTCAAGCGCTGCCCCAACCCGATGCCGGGCACCGACGCCGAAATCGAGATCCGCCAGGTGTTCAGCGCCGAGGACTTCGGCGCCGAGTTCACCCCCGAACTGCGCGAGCAGGAAGAGCGCATCCGCGAACAGGCGAAAAAGCACTGAACCCTTCAGGGCGGGGGCGCCGTCCCCTGCCCTTGCCCGACGTCTCCCCTCCCAAAGAATTAATCCCTGCGACTGGATAACCCCTCATTTGCTGCTAGCGTCAACAGACACTATCCACCGGCGTGAATGGAAAAGGTTCACATCGCTGCACCCAGGAATTCCGTGCCTTCCAGTACGCCACCAGGGAATCGGGAACTATGTCGAAGACAGTGGAAATCTTCGCCTTGCTGTCGACGCCTTCGCCAGCGGCCGCTGCGTGCGGCCGGCCTGGGCTGGCCCTCAGGCTCGCCGGCTACGGCCTGATGCTCACGTTCGTCAGTTGCGGCGTCGGCGCCCGTGACTTCACCGCCGGTTCCCAGGCCGCTCCGCACGTCGCCACCGCTGAACGCACCGCTCCCTCCACGACCCTTCCACACCCCTGAGCGGAGCCGTCCATGGCCAAACCCTGCGTCGTGCGCCCGCTGCTGGCGCTGTGCATGTTCTGCCCGGCGATGGCCTGGTCGGTCGAGGGCGGCGTCGGCCGCCCCATCACCAGCCAGCAGGTGTTCTCCAACGCCGGGGTGGTGCCGCCCGCGCCCGGCTGGGTCATGTCGCTGACCAGCATCTGGTACGACGGCGACATCAAGGGCAGCCGCGGCGCGCCGATCTCCGGCGCGGTCAGTGCCGGGATCGACATGAAAGTCTCCTACACCCTGGCCAACCTCACCCACGTCTGGGACACCGGCCAGGGCCGCTGGAACTATGCCTCGGCCATCGGCGTGCCGGTGCAGTACACCGACGTCACCGCCAGCGTCACCGGCCCGCGCGGACGCACCCTCGGCACGGGCGATGCCGCCACCCAGTTCGCCGATGCGCTGGTGACGCCGATCGCCGCCGGCTATCACTTCGACGAACTCAACCACATCGCCTTTTCCCTGCCGGTCTACGTGCCCACCGGGGCCTACGACAAAGACCGGCTCGCCAACGCCGGGCAGAACACCTACACCTTCATGCCCACCGTGGCCTTCACCCACCTGGACGGCAAGGGCGGCGAGTTCACCGTCTCAAGCGGGCTGGAGTTCTACACCCGCAACGACGCCACCGACTACCGCAACGGCACCCTCTTCACCCTCGATGCGATGTGGACGCACGGCTTGGGCAACGGCTGGAACGCCGGGCTGGCAGCCGGTTACGTGCAGCAGATCAGCGACGACAAGGGCGACACCGCCGACACGCTCAACGGCTTTCGCGGGCGCTCCGTGGGCGCCGGCCCCGTGGTCGGCTGGCGCGGCAAGTTCGCCGACGCCCAGGCCAGCGTCAACGCCCGCTGGGTGCCGGAGTTTGACACCAAGAACCGTCCGGAGGGCAACGGCGTCGCGGTCAACCTGACGCTGGCGTTTTTCTAGTTCCGCCGGGCGGTGCCGGTTTTTGTACGATGTCCTGAGTTAAGGAAACGCCTCATGACTGCACTGACTGACCTCAACGCGCTGCAAGCGAACATGGCCGAAGCGGTGCTCGGCCAGGACCGGGTGATCCGCCAGATCCTGCTCGGCCTGCTCGCCAACGGTCATCTGCTGCTGGAAAGCCTGCCGGGGCTGGCCAAGACCCGCACGGTCAAGGCGCTGTCCCGGCACCTGGACGCGAAGATGAGCCGCATTCAGTTCACCCCGGACCTGTTGCCCTCGGACATCACCGGCGCCGAAGTGCTGCACCAGGTCGAGGGCCGCAACGAGATCCGCTTCCAGCCGGGGCCGCTGTTCGGCAACCTGATCCTCGCCGACGAGATCAACCGCGCCCCGGCCAAGGTGCAGGCCGCCCTGCTCGAAGCCATGGAGGAACGGCAGATCACCGTGGCCGGCAACAGCCATGCGCTGCCGGATCTGTTCATCGTGGTGGCCACCCAGAACCCCATCGAACAGGAAGGCACCTACCCGCTGCCGGAAGCGCAGATGGACCGGTTCCTGATGAAGGTGCTGCTGGACTACCCCAGCGCCGAGGACGAAAGCCAGGTGCTGCGCCTGCTGCGCGCCGAGGAGTCCGCCCAGGTCGCGAACGCCTGCCCGGCCAACGGTTTCAACCTGGCCCAGGAGGTGATCTTCGCCGCCCGCCGGGAAGTCAGCGCGGTGCACGTCTCCCCGGCGATCGACCGTTACCTGATCGACCTGATCAACGCCACCCGCCATCCCGCCGACTACGACGAAGACCTGGGCCGCTGGATCGCCATCGGCGCCAGCCCCCGGGGCGGCATCGGCCTGGACCGTTGCGCCCGGGCCGACGCCTGGCTGCAGGGCCAGGACTTCGTGTCGCCGGACAATGTGCGCGCCGTGCTGCACCCGGTGCTGCGCCACCGTCTGCAGTTGAGCTACGACGCGGTGGCCGACGGCGTCAGCGCCGATCAGGTGCTCGACCGGATCCTCGACCGCGTGGCGATTCCCGCCTGAGGTGACCTATGGACAGCAGCGACGGACGGGTCTACGTGTCGCTGGCGCAACTGATGGCGCTGGAGTTTCAGGCCCGTGGCCTGAGCTTTCCGGCCCGCCAGCCGCGCAGCAGCATCCTGTCCGGCAGCCATGCCTCGCGCCTGCGCGGGCGCGGCCTGAACTTCGATGAGTTGCGCCGCTACCAACCCGGCGACGACCTGCGCCACCTGGACTGGCGCGCCTCCTTGCGCACCGGCAGACCGGTGGTGCGCACCTTCACCGAGGAGCGCGACCGGCCGGCGCTGATCGTGGTCGATCAGCGCATGTCGATGTTCTTCGGCTCCCGCCGCAGCTTCAAGTCCGCCCTCGCCGCCGAACTCGGCGCGCTGGCGGCGTGGATGGTGTTTCACGCCGGCGACCGGGTCGGCGGGCTGGTGTTCAACGACCGCTCAATCGAAACCGTCGCACCGTTGCGCAGCCGCCAGCGGGTGCAAGCGCTGTGCAGCCGCATGGTCGAGCAGAACAACGCCCTCAATGCCGGCAATCCGGACGCCGAGGACGAGGATCAGTTGGACAAGGCTTTGCTGCGCTGCCTGGCGCTGGCCGGCCACGACCATCTGATCTGCATCGTCAGCGACTTCGCCGGGGCCGGCGACCGCACCCTGCAACGGCTGCGGCAACTGGCGGCGCACAACGATGTGATTGCCTTGCAGGTCTACGACCCGATGGCCCTGAAGCTGCCGGACCGGGGCCGGTTGCGGGTGACCCAAGGCCGCTTGCAGGTGGAGCTGGCCGTCGGGCAACGCCACGTTCACCAGCCGCTGGAGGATTTCTTCAGCGGCCGGCTCAAGGATGTCGCCGACCTGCTGCGGCGCAGCCAGGTGCCGCTGATGATGTTCAGCACCGCCGAAGAGGCGTCTGTGCAGTTGCGCAGCGAACTCGGCAAATCCGCCGGCCCGCGGCCATGAATCCGAACGTGCCGGACATCGCCCAGCTCAAGGAGCTGGGCCTGCCCGCGCCGGTCAGCTATGCGCCGCAGACCTGGGGCTGGTGGGCGTTGTTGGCGCTGCTGCTGGCGGCCACGGCCCTGATCGGCTTTCGCCGTTACCGGCAGTGGCAGCGCAACCGCTACCGTCGCGAAGCGCTGCTGCGCCTGGCGCAACTGCGCAGCCGCAGCGACGACCTGCGCGCCTTGCGCGAACTGCCGGAGCTGCTCAAGCGCGTCGCCCTCTCCATGCCCGCTCCCGCCCGCAAAACCCACCTTGCGGGAGCGGGCTTGCCCGGGAAGAGGCCGGTACATTCGGCATCGGTGTTGTCTGAGCGGACGCCTTCGCGGGCAAGCCCGCTCCCACAGGGGCCTGCGGCGCTGGGCGACCGTGAATGGCAGCGTTTTCTGGAGCAGCATTGCGCCAGTCCGCTCCCCCCTGACTTCAGCCACCGCCTGGGCCAGCTCGCCTACGCCCCGGACACGGTGCTGCAAGCCCTCCCCGAGGCGCAGCGGCAAACGCTGTTCGACCTCTGCCAGACCTGGGTGGAGCGTCATCATGTGGCAGCTTGACTACCCTTGGCTATTGCTTGCGCTGCCGCTGCCGTGGCTGGCCTACCGCTGGCTGCCGCCCTACCGCGAAGCCCGCAGCGCGGTGCGTGTGCCCTTCTTCGGCGCCCTGAGCCGCGCCGTGGGCCAGAGGCCCGACACCGCCGGCAGCCGCCGCAACCGCGCACAACTGGCCCTCAATGTCGTGGTGTGGGGGTTGCTCCTGCTCGCCGCCACCCGCCCGGTCTACGTGGAATCCCCCCTCGAACGCCGTCAGCCGGTGCGCGACCTGATGCTGGCCATCGACCTCTCGCAGTCGATGGAAACCGAAGACTTCACCGATCCCGAAGGCCGCAAGACCAATCGCTTGGCGGCGGTCAAAGACGTGGTGCGCGGCTTCATCGACAAGCGCAAGGACGACCGCCTGGGCCTGATCGTGTTCGGCAGCGGCGCCTACCCCCAGGCCCCGCTGACCCTCGACCACGCCAGCCTGTCGCTGCTGCTGGACGACACCGGCATCGGCATGGCCGGCCCCAACACCGCCATCGGCGACGCCATCGGCCTGAGCCTGAAACTGCTGGAGCAGGCCCACGAACAGGAGAAAGTGCTGATCCTGCTCACCGACGGCAACGACACCAGCAGCGCCATCACCCCGAACCATGCCGCCGAGATGGCGGCGGACAAAGGTGTAGTGATCCATACCATCGGCATCGGCGATCCGGACGCGTCCGGGGAAGCCAAGGTCAATCTGCGCAGCCTGGAACAGATCGCCAAGACCACCGGCGGCCGGTTCTTCCGCGCCGAGGACCGCGCAGCCCTGGATGAGGTCTACGACACCCTGGACCGCCTCACCCCGCATCAGGTGAAGACCCTCAGCCACCGGCCGAAACGGGCGCTGTTCCAGTGGCCGCTGGGTGCGGCGCTCGCGCTGCTGGCGGTGTATCACCTCGGTGCGGCGCTGCGGCCACGGTTGGCGCTGCTGCACCAGCGGCAGGAGGCTTGAGATGGAATTGAGCCTGGGCGACTTCCATTTCCTGCGGCCCTGGTGGCTGGCGCTGGCGGCGGCCGGGGCGCTGTCGCCGTGGCTCTGGCGACGCGGCCGGGATCTGCAGCGGCGCCTGCGCGGCGACATCGCCGAACACCTGCTGACGCATCTGCTGGTGACCCCGAGCGACCGCCAACGCTGGCGGCCGGTGCACCTGCTGTGCGCCCTGTCGGTGCTCGGCGGTGTGGCGGCGGCCGGCCCGACGTGGGAACAGGACCGGCCCGACTTTCTGGAGAACCGCGCGCCGCTGATCGTGGCGGTGGACCTGTCCCCGTCGATGGACGCCAGCGACGTACCGCCCACCCGCCTGGAGGCGACCAAGCACAAGCTGCACGACCTGATCCAGCGCCGCACCGGGGCCCGTACCGCCCTGATCGCCTATGCCGGCAGCGCCCATCTGGTGTTGCCGCCCACGGACGATCCGGCCTTGCTCGACACGTTTATCCAGGCCCTGGGCACCGGCCTGATCGACAAACCGGGCAAAGACGTCCTCGCGGTGATCGGCCAGGCCAAACGCCTGCTCGACGCCGAGAAATCTCCCGGCAGCCTCTTGCTCATCACCGACGGCGCCGACCGCGCGCAGTTCGACAGCCTCGGCAAAGCGCTGCAGGGCAGCGACCTGCAAGTGTTGGTGTTGGCGGTCGGCAACGAGGACGGCGGAATCATCCGCAACACCGACGGCCAGCCCCGTGCCGATGCCGCCGGGCGCCCGGCGCTGGGCCGGTTCGAGCAGGCGGCGATCGAACAGTTGGCCTCGGCGGTCGACGGGCCGCTGGGCAGCCTGAGGCCGGACGATGACGACCTGGACTGGATCGAACTGCACGCCCGCCAGCATTTTCGCAGCGCCAGCGCCGAACAGCGCGACCTGCGCTGGAAGGACGCCGGCTACTGGCTGTGCTGGCCGTTGCTGCTGCTTGCGCTGGTCAATGTGCGCAAGGGCTGGAGCGTGAACTGGATGCCCGCCGTGCTGCTGACGGCCGCGGTCGGCTGGCCCTCGGCTCCGGCGCAGGCCAACGGCTTGACCGATGCCTTCTTCACCCGCGACCAGCAGGGACGCTGGGCCTTCGAGCACCAGCACTATCCGCAGGCCGCCGCGCTGTTCACCGATCCGTACTGGAAAGGCATCGCCGCCTACCATGCCGCCGACTACGATCTGGCCCTGGCGACCTTCGCGCGGCTGGACACGCCTGAAGCGTATTTCTACCTGGGCAACATCCATGTGCGCCGCTTCAAGTTCGACCAGGCGATCGCCGCCTACACCCTGGCCCTGAAACGACAACCGCAGTTCCCCGAAGCCAGCGCCAACCTGGCCCTGGCCATCGCCTTGCAGAAGGACACAGAAAGCGCCGACCAGAACACGCCGCAGACTCCACCCGACGAGGTGAAGTTCGACAAGACCCTGGGCAAGGGCGAGAGCAAACCGGTCGCCACGCAACAGGCGACGTCCGATGCGCTGTGGCTGCAGAACCTCACCACGTCCCCGGCAAAGTTCCTCAGGCAGAAGTTCAGCCTGCAGGATCAAGCGCAGGCCCGGCCATGAACCTTGCCATGAACCCTGTGGGAGCCAGCCTGCTGGCGATGGCGCCCGTGAAGACACCACCGGCGTCCGACCTTCGCAATGCGCCCACCTGTGGGAGCGGGCTGGCCCGCGATGAGGCCCGCCCATCCACCGCCAGGTTCTGCACCCTGCTCGCGCTCGCGCTGTTCTGCCTCAATGCCCTCGCCGACCCGCAACTCAAAATCCAGGCCCGCCTCCTGCCCGCCGACGGTGCCTTGGTCGGCGGGCAGGTGGCGCTGCAACTGGACGTGCTCACCGACACCTGGTTCACCGGCGCCCCGACCCTGCCCGAGCTCAAGCTCGACGGCGCCCGGGTGCTGCCGCCGGACGGCCAGGCCGACCACCTGAACCAGACCCTCGACGGCCAGGCGTTCACCGGCATGCGGTTCACCTACCTGATCACCCCGACCGCCGCAGGCGGCTTCGACATCCCGGCCTTGACCGTGCGCGCCACACCCGGCCAGGCCACGGCCGAACTGAGCGGCCAAAGCCAGCCGCTGCATTTCGAAGCGGCAACCCCGCCGGGCTTCCTTCCGGGGGAAACGCCGCTGGTGGCCTCGGCCCTGCGCCTGAGCCAATCCGTCGACAAACCAGACACCCCGCTCAAGATCGGCGACAGCCTCACCCGGCGGTTGACCCTGCAGGCCGACGACACCCTGGCCATGACCCTGCCGCCGCCTGAACTGGGCGAAGTCGCCGGGCTGAGCCGGTACCCGCAGCCCCCACAGGTCAGCGACCTCGACGACGGCCGCGGCCATCGGCTGGGCGGGCAACGGATCGATGCCGTCAGCTACCGCATCGACACGGCCGGCACGCACACCCTGCCCGCCGTAGTGGTGAAGTGGTGGGACAGCGGCACCCGGCAGATGCGCACGGCGCAGGTTCCGGCGGTGACTTTCGAGGCCGGCGCCGACAGCGCCTATCGACCCGTGTTCTCCATCGCCGAGGATCTGCGGCGGCTGGGCGAAGGTCGTTTGTCTGTCTCCACACGCTGGCTCGGCTGGCTGGCGGCGCTCGGTGCGTTGATCGGCCTGGGCGCGCTCGCCCGCCCTGCGCTGCTGCGCGCTTACCGTGGCTGGCAGGCTCGCCGGCAGGCACGGCAACTCGCCTGGCGGCAATCGGCCGACTGCGCCTGGCAACAGATCAGACCGCAGCTCGAACACCGGCCGGCGCAGTTGAGCGCGCTGTACCTGTGGCTGCGCCGCTGCCGTGGCGGACTGAAACTGGCCAGCGCCAGCCCCGGCCTGCAAGCGGTGCTGCGCGGCTGCTACGGCCGCGAACCTGCCGTAGATCCGGCGCTGGACCGACTGCGCCGATCCTTGGCTACCCTGCATAGTCAGGCTGACCGACAGGGGGCCGGACCGGCGCCGGCCCTGCGCCCGCTCAACCCCGTTCACGAGAAGGATTTCCCATGAATGCCCCGGTGCTGCACCGCCAGCGATTCGGCCTGGCCCTGATCTTCGCTCTGCTGCTCCCGTTGTCGGCACCCGCCAGCGAACCCTTGCCCTCGTGGAACGAAGGGCCGGCCAAGCGCGGCATCATCGAGTTCGTGCAAGCGGTGACGGACCGGTCCAGCAAGGACTTCGTCAAACCCGCCGAACGCATCGCCGTGTTCGACAACGACGGCACGCTGTGGAGCGAGCAGCCGGCGTATTTCGAGCTGCTGTTCGCCTTCGACGAGGTCAAGCGCACCGCCGCGCAGCACCCGCAATGGAAGACCACCCAACCGTTCAAGGCCGTGCTGGAGAACGACCACCAGGCGCTGGCCGCAGCGGGCATGGACGGCCTGCTGAAGATCTTCGCCGCCACCCACACCGGCATGACCGCCGAGGCCTTCGACGACAACGCCAGAACCTGGCTGAGCCAGGCCCGCCACCCCAGGACCGGCAAGCCCTACACCGAGATGATCTTCCAGCCGATGCTGGAGATGCTCGACTACCTGCGCAGCCAGGACTTCAAGACCTACATTGTGTCCGGCGGCGAAACCGCCTTCATGCGCGCCTTCGCCGAAACGGTGTACGGCGTCCCGCCGGAGCAGGTCATCGGCACTACGTTCGTGACCGCGTTCGAATACAAGGACGGCCGGGCCTCGATCCTGCGCACGCCCAAGCTTGCGCACAACGACGACGGGCCGGGCAAGCCGGTGAGCATCGACGCCGTCATCGGCCGCCGGCCCATCCTCGCGTTCGGCAACTCCGACGGCGACCTGCAGATGCTGCAGTGGACCGCCGCCAGCCCCGGCAAGCGCCTCATGGGCCTGGTGCACCACACCGACGCCAAGCGCGAATGGGCCTACGACCGAAAGTCCGACATCGGCCGGCTGGACAAGGCCCTCGACGAAGCGAATTCCCGTGGCTGGATCGTGGTGGACATGGCCGCCGACTGGCGCCGGATCTACCCGTTCGATCCGCCCGTGCCCGAGCAAACGCAGTGAGCCACGCAAGACCGCAACAAACGCTTGTCGCACCACCCACCCCCGCGCAAAAGGAGCAAGTCACATGACTCGCATACGCAAGTGGATACCGAGGCTCGCCCTGGTGGCGACATCGGTGATGGCGCTGTCGGCAACCGCCGCAGCGGCGGACAAACCCAACATCCTGGTGATCTTCGGCGACGACATCGGCCAGACCAACATCAGTGCCTACTCGATGGGCGTGGTCGGCTACAAGACGCCGAACATCGACCGCATCGCCAAGGAAGGCATGCTGTTCACCGACTACTACGCGGAAAACAGCTGCACCGCCGGCCGCTCGACCTTCATCACCGGCCAGTCGGCCCTGCGCACCGGCCTGTCCAAGGTCGGCATGCCGGGCGTGCCGGTCGGCCTGCAGGCCAGGGACGTGACCATCGCCCAGGCCCTCAAGGCCCACGGCTACGCCACCGGCCAGTTCGGCAAGAACCACCTGGGCGACAAGGACGAGTACCTGCCCACCAACCACGGCTTCGACGAGTTCTTCGGCAACCTCTATCACCTCAACGCCGAGGAGGAGCCTGAGCGCCCCTACTGGCCGAAGGATGACGCCGATTTCGTCAAGGCCGCGTCCCCCCGTGGCGTGATCCACAGCTTCGCCGACGGCAAGATCGAAGACACCGGCGCGCTGAACAAGAAACGCATGGAAACCATCGACGACGAAACCACCGCCGCCGCCCAGGCGTTCATCGAGAAGCAGGCCAAGGCGGACAAGCCGTTCTTCGTCTGGATGAACACCACCCGCATGCACGCCTTCACCCATGTGCGCGAGTCCATGCAGGGGCAAAGCGGCATGCCCGGCAACGAGTACGCCGACGGCATGCTCGAACATGACGGCGACGTGGGCAAGCTGCTCAAGACCCTGGACGACCTGAAGATCGCCGACAACACGATCGTGGTCTACACCACCGACAACGGGCCCAACCAATGGTCGTGGCCGGACGCGGCGACCACCCCGTTCCGCAACGAGAAGAACTCCAACTGGGAAGGCGCCTACCGGGTGCCGGCGATGATCCGCTGGCCGGGCAAGGTCAAGGCCGGCGAAGTGTCGACGCAGATGGTCTCCGGCCTGGACTGGTTCCCCACCCTGCTGGCCGCCGTCGGCGACACCGACATCAAGGAACGCTTGCTTAAAGGCGCCGACGTCGGCGGGAAGAACTTCAAGGTGCACCTGGACGGTTTCAACCAGCTCGACTACCTGACCGGCAAGACCGACAAGAGCGCCCGCACCGAGTTCTACTACTTCAACGACGACGGCGAACTGGTGAGCATGCGCTACGACAACTGGAAGATCGTGTTCTGCGAACAGCGCGCCCCCGGCGGGTTCAAGGTCTGGAGCGAACCGTTCACCTGCCTGCGTGTGCCGAAGATCTTCAACCTGCGCATGGATCCGTACGAACGCGCCGACGTCGTGTCGGACCAGTACTACGACTGGCTGGCGAAGAACGACTACCTGCTGTTCGACGCCATCCGCCGTTCCGCCGCGTTCCTGCAGACCTTCGTCGAGTACCCGCCGAGCCAACGCCCGGCGAGCTTCAGCATCGACCAGATTCGTGAGGAGGTGGACAAGAAAATCGCCGAGAAAATGAAGGCCACCAAGTAACAACGCCGGACTGCCGCCCGCCCGTTGCGGCGGGCGGCCCCCATTCGTTGGAGACCGCGTCGGCGCCCTTCGCCAGCAGGCTGGCTCCCACAGAAGTTTCGGGTGAATGCAGCCTCTGTGTTCACCGCAAAACCCTGTGGGAGCGGGCTTGCCCGCGATGAGGCCCGCGCAGTCACCGAGACTTCCAAACCCGATCAAGGCCCGCGCATGCCCACACGCACCGCCAGCAAGACCCCGACCCTCGCCGTCGCCCGCGCCCCCGCGCTGTCGATCCCGGCCTTGCTGCTGTGCCTCTCCGGCGCCGCCGCCCTGGTGTACCAGGTGCTGTGGATCAAGCAGCTGTCCCTGGTGGTCGGCGTCGAGGTCTTCGCCATCACCCTCGGCATCAGCGCCTTCTTCGCCGGCCTGGCACTGGGCGGATGGGCCTTCGGACGCTGGGCGGACCGCCTGCCCGCCCCCGTGCCGCTGTACGCCGGGCTCGAAGTGCTGGTGGCCGTGACCGGCGTCGCCGCCACCTTCGCGCTTAGCCTGAGCGCCCCGGCCTTCGCCTGGCTGCAGCAGCACATTGGCCTGGCGGCCTGGCTGTTGCCGTTCGCCCTGGTCGGCCTGCCGGCGGTGCTGATGGGCGGCACCCTGCCGGTGCTGGTGCGGGCGCTGGCGGCGGATCCGGGCAAGGCCGGTGGCCAGTTGTATGCGGCCAACACCCTGGGCGCGATTGTCGGCACCCTGCTCGCCGCGTTCGTGCTGATCGCCGCCCTCGGTGTGCGCGGCAGCGCGTGGGCGGCGGCGATGCTCAACCTGCTGGCCGCCGCCGGTGCGCTGGGATGGCAACGCCGCTGCCCGGTGCCGGACGAAGCGCCGGCCAAATCCCATGCAAGCAAGGTCGTCCCGGATCGCACCGCCCTGTGGCTGTATGGCGTCGCCGGCGGCGTGGCGCTGGGGTATGAGGTGGTCTGGTCGCAGTCGATCGTGCCGTTCATGAGCACCCGCACCTATGCCTTCGCCGTGGTCCTGGCCACCTACCTGAGCGGCCTGTTCCTGGGCAGCGCCCTGCTCGCCCGCCGGGTGGAGCGCATCCGCGATCCGTGGGGCGCATTCGGTCTGCTGATCACCGGCGCCGGGCTGCTGGCGCTGCTGGAGTTCGCCGTGCTGGGCCGCTGGCTGGTGATCGCGCAAGGCCAGGCCGAAGTCTGGCTGCTGGCCCTGGGCGCCAGCGAACTGGCCGGCATGAGCGCACGCTTTGCGGTGGCCGCGGTGAGCATCGTGTTCGTGCCGACCCTGTTGCTGGGGGCGGCGTTTCCGTTGGCGCTACGCCTGAGCGTCGGCCCCGGCCACGTCGGCCGGGACGTCGGCGCGGTGGTGGCGTTCAACACGCTGGGCGGGATCGTCGGGGCGATGCTCTGCGGTTTTGCGCTGATCCCGTGGCTGGGGCTGATCCGCACGCTGGGGCTGCTGGCCGTGGTGGCGGCCGCCGTGGGCTGGCTGGCGGTGCGCAAGGGGCACCACGTCAAGAAAGGCCGGCGCCAGGCTGTGGCCGCTCTGGGGCTGGTGTCCGTCGCGCTGGCCCTGCTGATCCCCGCCGACAGGCTCGCGGCGCTGCTGCCCGGTGCGCGCAACGGCACGCTGGCGTTCTATGAGGAAGGCCGGGGCGGCACGGTGGCCGTGGTCACCCAGGGCCAAGGTCAGAACGCGTTCCGGCGCCTGTACATTCAAGGCGTGTCCAACACCGGCGATGCCATGCCGTCGCTGCGCTATATGCGGATCCAGGCGTTGCTGCCGTTGCTGATCCACAACGGCGAACCGCGCTCGGCGCTGGTGATCGGCTTCGGCACGGGCATCACCGCCGGCGCGCTGCTGCGCTATCCGGGGCTTGAGCACCGGGTCGTCGCGGAACTGCTGCCGTCGGTGCTCAAGGCGGCGCCGTTGTTCAAGGGCAACTTCAATGCCGCCGCCGATCCCGGCGTCGAAGTGCGCCTGCGCGACGGCCGCCAGGAACTGCTGCGCAGCCCGCAGACCTACGACCTGATCACCCTCGAACCGCCGCCGCCCTCCGCCGCCGGAGTGGTCAACCTGTATTCCCGGGACTTCTACCGACTGGCCGCCAGTCGCCTCGAACGCAAAGGCCTGGTCGCCCAATGGCTGCCGTTGCCGACCCAGAACATCGACGACACTCGTTCCCTGGTGCGCAGCTTCCTCGACGTGTTTCCCCACGCCACGCTATGGACCAGCGAGTTCCATGAAATGCTCTTGGTGGGTTCCCTCGAACCGATCGCCCTGGACGCGGCGACCATCACCCGGCGCCTCGAACAGGACAGCGTGCGCAGCGCGTTGCAGGAGGTGGGCATCGGCTCGGCGCCGGCGTTGCTGGCGACCTGGGTCACCGACCGCGCCGGGCTCGAACGCTTTGCCGCCGACGCGCCGGCGGTGACCGACGACCGCCCCCGGATCGAATACGCACCGTGGGTGCGCGCCAAGGAGATCAGCCGGGTGCTGCCGGCGCTGCTGGATCTGCACGTCGAGCCGCCGCTGGTGAACGCCGACGCCGGATTCGACACCCGCCTGCAAGTGCACCGCCAGCGCCTGATGCAGTTCTACCGGGCGAGCCTGCACGCCTACGACGGCGACCGCGAGGCGTGGGGCCGGGATATCCGGGAGGTCATGCAGGGCGATGGCGGGAACCCTTACTTCCGCTGGTTCACCGGGCAGTGAGGCCGCGCGTGCAGCGTCGGCAGGCCGGCTCCTGCGATCTTCCGGGAGCCAGACCGAGCGTCAGGCCACAGCGCGGCGCAACGAGCCGCCGCGCATGAAGGCCCGTTCCGTCATTTGGCCTTGAGCTTGAGGTAGGACTGGTGCATGTCCGCCGCCCAGCCGTCGATCACGGCTTTCACGTCGTCGGCCTTCATCACCTGGGCGTCGTTCTCCAGCGGCTTGCCGGTGCCTTTGCGCACCACCTGGGCGACCACCTTGTTGTTGCCGCCGTCGAGGAACACCGCCTCGGTGGCCAGGGTGGTTTCCTGGTCGCGGACGCCGCTGGCGGTGCTGACCGCAGCGGCCACCAGGGCGATCGGGATCACTTCATAGGGCTTGAGGCCTTCGGTCTTGCTGCTCACGGCGGTGATCGCCGCCCGCACCACGATCACGCCAGGGCCCGGGCCGTTGGCCAGCGGCAACGACTTGCCGATCTCACGCTTGAGCGCCTGATCGTAATAGCCGGTGATGCCGTTGAGGGTCTGCTGCGGAATCTTCGCCGTCGGCTGCGGCTTGGGGTACAGCTGGGTCGGTTCGACGTAGACGCTGCTGAACTTGTTGATGTCCAGCTTCGGATCGACCCAGCGCATCACCGTGGCGCCGGAAGGCGACTTGGCCTCCTTCAGCTGGCTGTAGTCCTTGAGGAAGCCGGAGTACTGATCCGGCTCGACGACTTTGCTGGAACACCCCGTCACGGCAAGCGCAGCGACGCACACGGTGCTCATCATCAATGCAAGCTTCATGTCTGTAACTCCTGTCAGAAGGCCGGAAATATTGCTTGAGGGGAGTTACAGGTATAGCTAAAACCGCACGGTTTGCTCTTGCATGCGGCAACATTCGCTCGGGTTCGGCTCCGGCATTTGACAGAAGCCCGGCCTGCGACAAAGCTCCATCAAGCTTGAACGCGCGCCAGACGGCCCCTGCACACGGATCACGGAAGCCGCAATGCCCAAGCCCAAAGACAAAGCCGCGCCGCAGCAGCCTGATGCCTCACCGAACCTGATTTCATATCGTCTGTTTCCTGCCGCCATCGGCCTGCTGCTGATGACCGTGGCGGCCATCGGTTGGTATCTGTTCACCCCCGCCCCGTCGCCGGGTCGGCCTGTGCCCGTCGCCTCGACCGTCAAACCGGCACCCGCCGGACCGGCCACGTTCGTGGACGAGCGCCAGTGCCAGGGTTGCCACAGCGCCGAGGCCAAGGACTGGCAAGGCTCCCACCATCAATTGGCAATGCAGTCGGCGACCGCCGAGACGGTGCTGGGCGACTTCAACGACGCCGGTTTCCAGGGCGAGCACGAGACCACCCGCTTCCTGCGCAAGGGCGATGCCTTCTGGGTCAATACGCCGGGAGCCGACGGCAAGAACGCCGATTTCAAGGTCGCCTACACCTTCGGCATCGCGCCGCTGCAACAGTACCTGATCGACGTCGGCGACGGCCGCCTGCAGGCCCTCGGCGTGGCCTGGGATACCGAGCAGCGGCGCTGGTTCCACCTCTATCCGGGCCAGGGCGTGGACTTCAAGAACCCGCTGCACTGGAGCAAACCAGCGCAGAACGCCAACTTCATGTGCGTCGAATGCCACACCACCGGCTACAGGCGCAACTTCGATGCCGCGTCCGACACCTTCGCCAGCCAATGGAACAGCCTGGGCGTCGGTTGCCAGGCCTGCCACGGCCCGGCGTCGAACCACCTGCAATGGACGGCGCAGAAAGGCGACCTGATCCACGCCGGATTCGCCGAGGACCTGAAGAACCGCGACGCCACCGTCGAGATCGAGACCTGCGCCCGTTGCCACGCCCGCCGCGCACCGCTGGGCGACGGCTACACCGCGGGCAAACGGTTGATGGACGATTACCTGCCCAGCGTGCTCACCCGCGAGCTCTATGCCCTGGACGGCAAGATCAAGGACGAGGTGTTCGAGCACGGCTCGTTCGCCCAGAGCAAAATGTTCGACAAGGGCGTGCGCTGCAGCGACTGTCACAACCCTCACAGCGGCGCACTCAAGGCCCCCGGCAACGGCGTGTGCCTGCAATGCCACAACCCGGCGGGCACGACGCCGGTTCAAGGCGTGGACGGCAAGGGGCTGCAGGCCAAGCGCTACGACGCCGTCGAACACACCCGCCACGCCATGGGCCAGCCCGGTTCGCAATGCGTGGATTGCCACATGCCGGGCAAGTTCTACATGGGCAACGACTTTCGCCATGACCACAGCTTCAGCCTGCCGAACCCCGAGCGGGCCGCCCGCCTCGGCACACCGGATGCCTGCCTGAACTGTCACCAGGGCAAGGACGGCGACAAGGTCACGGCACAGTTCAGGCAGTGGAACGCCTCAAACGGTCCGCAGGCGCCGCGCTACGACGAGAGCCTGCACCTGGTCCGCAACGGCTTGCCGGGCGCCGCCCAGGCGTTGCAGGCACAGTTGCAGCGCAGCAACCTGCCGGCGATCCAACGCGCGACCCTCCTGGCGGAACTGCCGCTGTACCCGAGCGAACAGGCCTTGAAACTGGCGACGCAGGACCTCAAGCACCCCGCCCCTCAAGTGCGCGAAAGCGCCGTGCGGGCGGTCAGCGCATTCGTGCCGCCGGCGGAGCGCGCACCGCTGCTGACAGCGCTTTTGGCCGACCCGGTGAAGGCCGTGCGCATCGCCACCGCCAGGGAACTGCTCGGCAGCGCGCGCGGCGGCCAGGGCACCGCGCAGGCCCGGTGGGACGCGGCGATCGGCGAATACGAAGACGTACAGAAGCACCTCGCCGAACGGGCCGAAGCCAATCTCAACCTGGCCCTGCTGTACCAGGCCAGCGGCCGCAGCGCGGAGGTCGAAGGGTTGCTGCGCGCGGCGCTCAAGCGCGATCCGGACTTCCATCCGGCGCAAGTGACGCTGGTGCAGTGGCTGGAGGCCAACGGCCGACGGCAGGAGGCACAAACGCAGCTCGCCGCCAGCCTCAAGGCGCATCCCGACAGCGCCTTGCTGCAGCACGCCCAAGGGCTGGCGCTGATCCGCGCCGGCAAGCCCGGCGAGGCGATGCCGGCGCTGCGCGAAGCCGCCAGGCTGGAGCCGCAGAACGCCCAGTACGGTTATGTGCTGGGCGTGGCGCTGCATGAGAGCGGCAAGGTCGACGAGGCGTGCGCACAGCTGGAACAGGTGCTCAAGGCGCAGCCGGCGAACCGCAATGCGCGGCTGTCGCTGATCCAGTATTACCTCGACAGCGGACAGGAGCCCAAGGCCCAGGCCGTCATGCAGGGCTGGAAGCAGCTGAACCCCGGCGACCCGGCCCTGAAATGACTGCGGGCCCACTGGATCTGTGGGAGCCAGCCTGCTGGCGATGGCGCCGGTGAGGACGCTGCGGGGCAGAACCAAGGCCTGCACAACCACGGCAGGCCCCGGCCCCGGTCACCAGGACGACGTCGCCCCGCTCCGCAACGCCATCTCCCGCCGGCTGTGGGCCTTCATCGCCTTGATCAGCGACACCGACCCCACCAGCAGGATCGCCGCGCCGAACAGGAAGTCGATGTTGTACAGCTCGAAATCTTTCACCGGCCCCACCAGCACCGTGCGCACCACGGCGATGCCCACCAGCGTGGCGAGGAAGTCGATCCCCGGCTCGTCGCGGTAGAACACGTGCATCAGCGGCAGGCACAGGATCAGCAGGAGCAACAGCACCACCACCTTGAACGCACCCTTGCGCTCGACGCTGAAGGCGCATTCGTGGGGGCCGTAGGCCTTGTAGTCTTCGTCGCGGATCATCGAGTTCTTCTCGTTGATGTACTCGACGCGGTTGTACTTCTGGATCGGCGTGAAGGTGTTGGACATCTCCATCTGCGTGGTGATGTTCTTGAAGCGCAGGTCGATGCGCTCGTTGCCCTTGAGGTAATACAGCACCGGCTTGTAGCCGTAGCGGTAAGTGTCGAAGGGAAACGCGGCGACCTGGCCCTGAACCCCGATGGGGCGCGGCTCAAGCTCGGCGAAGGCGCTCTTGTCGGTCGCCGACAGGTTGCGGCTCAGGGGCTGCACCTTCACCTGTTCGAGGAAGATCGGCGTCACGCCGTAGGACCACTGCAGCGGCTCCAGGCGCAGGCGCAGTTCGTTGCGGCCCAGGTCGTAGCGGTTGAAGGTGCGTTCGGACACCACCACCGAACCGCTGAGCATGAACTCGCCGCGCAGGTTGTTGGTGATGCGCAGGGTCAACTGGTCCTTGCCCAGCAACGCCGCTTCGCCGGACGGCGGCGTGCCGCACCAGGCCCGGCTGTCGCCGGCGCCGCCCAGTTGGCCGTCGCGGTTTTCGTTGAACACATAAAAGTAACTGGCCCACAGCGTCAGCATCAAAAGCAACGCAGTGAGGCCGAGGATTTTTTTGCCCGCAGCCACAAACAGACTCCCTTCTTCGTTCCGTCGTCCAGCCGAAAACCCGCTGGCGCCAAGGACTCTACCAAAAGGCCATCACCGACCCAAGGAAAAATCCCCGATTGAAGGCGGTTCTAGGGGTTTCCCCTGTGCAGGGGTTGCTGTGGCTACCGCCGGCGGAACAGCGGCCGCGGTTCGATCACCGAGCGGCCGTACTGCACGCTCATCCCGGCCAGGCCCTTGAGCGCGTCTTCGGCGCACTTGTCCTCGCGCACGGCGAAGCTGTCGAAGCCGCACTGGCGCATGTGGCTGAGCTGGTCGCGCAGCACGTCGCCGATGGCCCGCAGTTCACCGGCCCAGCCGAAGCGGCTGCGCAGCAGGTAGGCCTGGCTGTAGGCGCGGCCGTCGCGAAAGCTCGGGAAGTCGAGGGCGATCAGCGGCAGCGAGGCCAGCCACGGGACGAGGCTTTCGACCTCGTCGTCCGGGCCCAGCCACACCGCGTGGGTGGAAGGCGACTCCAGCCAGTGGGCCAGCGGCAGAATCAGCAGCCCCGCCGGCCGCGTGCCTGCCGGCTCACGCACGAGCGTCCACGGGTCGTCCGCCACGATCCGCGCCCCGCCCTCTTCCAGCCGCAGCAGATTGTTCATGCCGTTGCCTCCAGCGCCTTGGGGTAGACCCGTTCCTTGAACGGCTCCAGGCCGATCCTCGCCAGCGTATCGATGAACAGTTCCTCGCTTTCGCGGTAGCGCACGAAGGTGGCGATGATCCGCTCGATCACCTGCGGCACTTCGGCGGCGCTGAACGCAGGCCCAATGACCTTGCCCAACGTGCTGTGCTTGCCCTGGGCGCCGCCGAGGGTGATCTGGTACCACTCGCTGCCGTTCTTGTCGACGCCCAGGATCCCGATGTTGCCGATGTGGTGGTGGCCGCAGGCGTTCATGCAGCCGGAGATGTTCAGGCTGATGTCGCCCAGGTCGTGCAGGTAGTCGAGGTCCTCGAAGCGCGCCTGGATCGCCTGGGCCACCGGGATCGACTTGGCGTTGGCCAGCGCGCAGAAGTCGCCGCCGGGGCAGGCGATGATGTCGGTGAGCAAGCCGACGTTGGCGCTGCCCAGCCCTCGCTCCTGCGCTTCGAGCCACAGGGCGTGAAGCTCGGATTTGGGCACGTCCGGCAAGACGACGTTCTGCTCGTGGGCGATGCGGATCTCGCCGAAGCCAAAGCGCTCGGACCAGTCGGCCACCGCGAGCATCTGCTGGCCGGTGACGTCACCCGGCGCGGCAGCCGCGCCCGGTTTGGTCGACAGCACCACGCTGACGTAGCCCGGCACCTTGTGCGGCTGCACGTTGCGCGCGACCCAACGGGCGAACGCAGGGCTCTCGGCCAGGTGCGTGCCGAAGTCCAGGTCGGTGCCGGCAAGCGACCGGTAGGCCGGCGGCACGAAGGCACTGGCGACCCTCTGGTACTCGGCGTCGGTCAGTTGCGCCGGGCCGTCCTTGAGGTGCTGCCATTCGGCTTCGACCTCTTTGGCGAACACCTCGATGCCCAGCGCCTTGACCAGGATCTTGATCCGCGCCTTGTACTTGTTGTCGCGCCGGCCGTGGCGGTTGTAGACCCGCAACACCGCCTCGACGTAGGACAGCAGGTGCTGCCAGGGCAAGCCGTCGCGGATCTGCAGGCCCAGGATCGGCGTGCGCCCCAACCCGCCGCCGACGATCACCCGCAGCAGCATCTGGCCGTCCCGGCCGGGGTAAAGGTACAGGCCGATGTCGTGCATCATGATCGCCGCGCGGTCCTGCCTGGCCGAGCAGATGGCGATCTTGAACTTGCGCGGCAGGAACAGGAACTCCGGGTTGATCGTCGACCACTGCCGCAGGATCTCGGCCAGCGGACGCGGGTCGATCAGTTCGTCCGCCGCCACCCCGGCGAAGGCTTCGGTGGTGATGTTGCGCACGCAGTTGCCGGAGGTCTGGATCGCATGCATGTTCACCTGCGCCAGGCGTTCGAGGATGTCCGGCACCTCCTCCAGCCTGATCCAGTTGAACTGCATGTTCTGCCGGGTGGTGAAGTGGCCGTAGCCCCGGTCGTAGTCGCTGGCGATGCCGGCCAGGGTGCGCATCTGCCCGGCGCTCAGGGTGCCGTAGGGGATCGCCACCCGCAGCATGTACGCGTGCTTTTGCATATACAGGCCGTTCTGCAGGCGCAGCGGCAGGAACTCCTCTTCGCTCAACTCGCCGGCCAGGAACCGGGCGACCTGGTCACGGAACTGCGCCACACGCTCGAACACCAGCGCCCGGTCGTAATCGTCGTACTGATACATCGGCTACCTCATCAGGGTTTTCTGTGGGAGCGGGTTGGGTCGCGATTGCGGTGTGTCAGTTAACACACCGCAATCGCGACCCAACCCGCTCCCACAGTTATTGCTTTTGCTGAACTATGCCGATGCGGCGCAGGCCGTTACAGATTCACCTGAAACCATAAAAACCGTATCAGAGCGCGGCAGATAGCCGCAGGCAGCCTTTAAATCTGATCCGTACAAATGAAAGATTCCTGAGCCTGTTTTGTTTTCGGCAGGGTTCCTACAGTGCAGCCCATGCCGGGCCGGGTGGTCCGGCAAGCCTTTGCAACCGTGGATGAATCGACCATGAGCACAGCAGCAACCGGACAGGCCTACAACTACAAGGTCGTCCGCCAATTTGTCATCGCAACCGTTTTCTGGGGTGTGGTCGGCATGGCGATGGGGGTATGGATCGCCTCGCAACTGGTTTGGCCCGACATGAACCTCGACCTGCCGTGGACCACCTTCGGCCGCCTGCGGCCCCTGCACACGAGCCTGGTGATCTTCGGCTTCGCCGGCAGCGCCCAGTTCGCCGCCAGCTACTACGCGGTGCAGCGCACCTGCCAGGTGCGGCTGTATTCGGACCGGCTCGCGGCGTTCACCTTCTGGGGCTGGCAGGCGGTGATAGTGATCATGTTCATCACCCTGCCGATGGGCTACACCACCACCAAGGAGTACGCCGAGATCGAATTCTCCGGCGCGGTCTGGATGGCGGTGGTCTGGGTGGCCTACGGCGTGGTGTTCTTCACCACTGTGGTGCAACGCAAGACCAAGCACATCTACGTCGGCAACTGGTTCTTCGGCGCGTTCATCCTGGTGATCGCGATGCTGCACGTGGTCAACCACCTGTCGATCCCGGTGGACTGGTTCAAGTCCTACCCGGTGTACTCCGGCGCCACCGACGCCATGGTGCAGTGGTGGTACGGCCACAACGCGGTGGGCTTCTTCCTGACCACCGGGTTCCTGGGGATGATGTACTACTTCGTGCCCAAGCAAGTGAACCGGCCGGTGTATTCGTACCGGTTGTCGATCGTGCACTTCTGGGCGCTGATCACCCTGTACATCTGGGCAGGTCCCCACCACCTGCACTACACCGCCCTGCCCGACTGGGCGCAGTCGCTGGGCATGGCGATGTCGCTGATCCTGCTGGCGCCGAGCTGGGGCGGCATGATCAACGGCATGATGACGCTGTCCGGCGCCTGGCATCAGTTGCGCACCGACCCGATCCTGCGGTTCCTGGTGCTGTCGCTGGCGTTCTACGGCATGTCCACCTTCGAAGGCCCGATGATGGCGATCAAGACCGTCAACGCCCTCTCCCACTACACCGACTGGACCATCGGCCACGTGCACGCCGGGGCGCTGGGCTGGGTGGCGATGATCACTTTCGGCGCCACCTACCACATGGTGCCCAAAGTGTTCGGCCGCGAACGCATGCACAGCACGCCGCTGATCAACCTGCACTTCTGGCTGGCGACCATCGGCACCGTGCTGTACATCGCCTCGATGTGGGTCAACGGCATCACCCAGGGCCTGATGTGGCGCGCGATCAACGAAGACGGCACGCTGACGTACTCCTTCGTCGAAGCGCTGCAGGCCAGCCATCCGGGCTTCATCGTGCGCTTCGCCGGCGGGGTGTTCTTCCTCAGCGGCATGCTGCTGATGGCCTACAACGTGTGGCGCACCGTGCGGGTGGCGGACGTGGCGTTGGCCCATCGCGACGCGCAGATCGCCTAGGCAAGGAGGCGGCCATGTTCGAGATGTTCCTGAATGGGCTGGGGGTGCTGTTTCTGTGGCTGTCGGTGGAGTACTGCCTGCGCCACGAAACCGCCCAAAGCCTCGACGACGCCAGCCTCACGCCGTTCGCCGACGACCCGGAAGTGGCGCGGCGGGTGGAGCTAGCCACCGGCAAGACAGTGAAGGCCGTGGCGCCGGAGGAGGCCAAGCCGGGCTGGGTCAACATGGACATGTGACCCTGCGGGAGCGGGCCTGCCCGCGATGAAGCCGGTGCCGGCGATGGGGGGCTCCCACCGTTTCTGCACAGATCCGGAAAACGACCGACGGTGGTCTTTTCTGCGTACTTTGAGAGGGCACCTGTCAGATCTGACAGGTGCCCGGCCGCGCCTGCGGGTGTTTGATATCGCTGACTCGTCAACGCGATATCGGCACGACAGGAGCGCGACCATGAACACGCCAGACAACAACAATCAGCCGTTGGTCATCGACCGGCCCGCCATTCCCGGCCTGACGGTTCCGGTGGTTCATCCTGAGGCCCCCGACGGCGGCATTGCGCTGTCGCTCATCAGTAACGGCATACTCCGTGTGTCGTGCGATCCGTGGCTGAACATGGCACCGCGCGACTTCGCCGAACTGCTGCTCAATGAATCGGCCACCGCCGCCGTCAGCAAGACCATTCAGCCGGGTGAAGAAAACCTGCGCTTCGACCTGAACCTGCCGGCCGCCCTCCTGCGCGACGGGATCAACCGCCTGAGCCTGCGGGTCACCCGCATCAGCCAACCCGACCCCGAAACCTCGCAACCGCTGGTGGCGCTCTTCCACACCCCGCGCCCCGGCGGCGAAGTCACGGGCACGGGCGACAACCCGAACCTGCTCATGACCCTGCCGGCGGATGTCATCGCCAACGGCGTGGATGCCGCGCGCGCGGCGCAAGGCGTGGCCGTCACCCTGCGCTACATCCACCTGCGCGAACGCGATGTCATCACCTTGAGCGCCGACGGCCGTGAAACCACCCACACCGTGACGGCCGCCCAAGCGGCGGCCGGCAGCGTGGTGATCACCCTGTTCACCGAGGCGTTCTGGCAGGACAACCCCAGGTTCCAGCTCAAGTACCGCGTCACCGACCAGATCGGCAACACCTCAGGCCCGTTGGCGATCTGGTCCGCGACCACCGAGATCGACGTGCACATCCGCACGCCGGCACTGGACCTCAGACCGCCGAAAGTGCTGGAGGCCAAGGACGCCAACGGAACCGTGCTGAACTTCGTGCGCGACTTCTACGAGGCCCAGTACGCCACGGTCGAGGTGAACTACACCGGATCGGCGCCGGGCCAGACCGTGAAAGTGTACTGGGTGGGGCGCAACTCGACCTTCGGCAGCGAAATCCAGACCGTCACCACCGCAGGCCAGACCCTGACCTTCCGTGTGCCCCGCGAGGAAGTGGTCGACTGCATCGCCAACAGCGCGAAAATCTCCTATACCGTGCGGTTGCCGGGCACCCAGCCAGACATACCGTCGAGAAACCTAGACATCAACGTCACCGCGCAAAAGCACCTGCTGGGTGAACCGACTCTCAACGCCAACAAGACAAACCTGCGCGCCTACTACCCTCCTCTGGAAGGGAGCCACAAGGTGCGCATCTCTCTGACGGTGGGCACCATCCGCCACCACAGCGACGAGTTCGGCATCACCCAGCCGCAGTACACCGACGTCGCCGTCCCCCCCGCCTGGATCAGCAACAACCGGGGCAAGACCGGCCTGTTCAACTACACCCTGCACCGTACCGGCACCAGCGAGCCGATCATCTTTTCCTGGTATCTGCGGGTGACGATCTAGGGACGCGCCACACGAAACACCAAAGTGCCCGACCGGGCGAAGGAGCACGTCATGCGCAAAGCCATCGGAATCTTCTTGTTCGTCCTGCTGGCCGGTTGCTCGCAAGTCGCGACGCAGCCGCCGGCGACCGTCAACGTCAGCGCCAGCGGCACCCAGGTGCTCGACGGCCCGGCCATCGTCACGCAGTTGAAGACGCTCTACGGCCGGAAATTCCCCAACTGCTTCAACTCCGACTCGCAGCCGGCGTTCCTCTGCTCGGGGGTGACGCTGCGGGTGACGGTCAAGGATCCCAACAATCAGTACAAGGTCTGGGATCCGAGCCCCAACTCGGTGAAGAACGGTGGCGTCTCGTTTTCCTATCTGCGGGCCGATGCCAATTTCGGACGCCTGGCCTGGGGGCACGGCAACGGATTCATCGTCTATCCGATTTTCGAAGCACCGGCCGACAAGTATGACCTGGATTACCTGTGCTCCTACCCTTACGACGCTTGGACCTGGACCCGCTCGGCGACGGAGGTCTGCGTGGCCCACCCCGACTATCCCCAACAGAGCCAGCTCTGCCACAACGCCGGCGTGACCACGGCGGAGCAGTGGTATGACGTGTGGTCGATCGCCGGCGGCAACCGGAACCAGCGCCAGTGCGGCTTCGACATATCGGATGACCGCAACCAACTCGCGGGCCCGGCGTTCTATCAGTCCATCCGGGCCAGAGCGCTCGCCAACGTGTCCGGGGTCAACGAACACAATGAAATCCTGATCAAGACCTGGTGCGACCCGCTGTCGGCAGACCCTGCCAAGTCGTGCGCCCAGAGCTTCCCGCCGAACAAGTTCCCGCTCATGGCGTTCTTCTACATCTACGGCGGAAGCGATGCCGGACTGGCCGAGGCCCAGTACAACCAAAGGGACTTCTACAACTCGACCGACCCGAAGATCCTCGTGCCGATCATCCGGCTGACGCCGCCCTCCACGCCAGGCGTCGATTCATCGTTTTCCTACGATCCGGCCGATCAAGCTGTGACACCGTAAGCCCGGCGTGCGCCGGGAAACCGCTTCGGGGCGGATGACGCTGCGCAACACTTTGCAACTGAATGGGCGCTACAGTTGATTTGCGCTGGCATCCGCCGCCGAACCGCCGGAAACTCCCCTCAGGCCTGGCGCATCCGCGCAGGCCACAGCCTGAGGACATCCAATGCGCACCATCGGCCTGATCGGCGGCATGAGCTGGGAATCCAGCGCCGAATACTATCGCCTCATCAACCAGCAGGTCCGTGACCGGCTCGGGCCGCTGCGGTCTGCGCAGCTGCTGATGCACAGCGTGGATTTCGGTCCGGTCGAGCAGGCCCAGCACGCCGGGCGCTGGGACGACGCGGCGGCGATCCTGGTGGATGCCGCGCGCCGGCTGGAGGCCGGCGGCGCCGAATGCGTGGTGCTGTGCACCAACACCATGCACAAGGTGGCCGAGCCGATCCAGGCCGCCGTCGGCATTCCGTTCCTGCACATTGCCGAACCCGCCGCCCATGCGGCCCTGGAGATCGGCGCCAACACCGTCGGCCTGCTCGGCACGGCGTTCACCATGGAGCAGGACTTCCTCAAGCAGCGGCTGCACGCCCAGGGCCTGAACGTGCTGGTGCCGGACGAAGCCGAACGCCGTGCGGTGCACCGGATCATCTACGAAGAGCTTTGCGTCGGCGTGATCAGCGAAACGTCACGGCAGACCTATCAGCGGGTGATCGAATCCCTGACCGCCCGGGGCGCCCAGGCGATCATCCTCGGCTGCACGGAAATCGGCCTGCTGATCAAGCCCGAGCACAGCGCCCTGCCCCTGCTCGACACCACCGCGCTGCATGCGCAGGCGGCGGTGGCGTTCGCCCTGGACGACTGAGTCACGCCTTGGGGCGCGGGCGCAGGCGGGCCATGCTCAGGGTGTCGACCCATTGCCCGTCGCGCACGGCGTAGTCACGCAACAGCCCCTCGGTCTCGAAGCCGAACTTGCGGTACAGGCCGATGGCGGCGTCGTTGTCGGCGTACACGGTGAGCTCGACCCGGTGCAGGTTCATCCAGTTGTCGGCGACGTCCAGCGCCGCCGCCAGCAGCCGGGAACCGACGCCCTTGCCCTGCCACGCCAAGGCGACGGCCATGCCGAAACTGGCGGCATGGCTGCGGCGCATCCGCGAGTACGCTTCAAGCCCCAGGTTGCCGATCACCGCACCCTGATGCAGCGCCACCAGCTTCACCGCCCGTTCGTTGTCCGCCAGCAGCCGCTGGCGCCAGACCTCGCTGGACTGAAACGGCATCTGCAGCACCTGCCGACCCACGGCCGGATCGTTGTAGAGCGCGGTGACACCCTCGACGTGGGATTCGTTGAAGCGTTCGAGGTGGATGGCGACGTTGTCAGGCATGGTGGATCCCTCCTGGATCGGTTGCATGGCGGTTCACTCTAATCCGCCACCCATCATGTGATCCAGCGTCAGGCTATTCGAACCATTCCTGCCGCTCGCTGAACGTGTGGCGGATCAGTCCGGCCAACGCCTGCACCTCGGCCGATGCCTGCGACTCGGCATTCACCGCCAGCCACGCCTGCAACCGCATCGGCTCGTCGAACAGCCCCGGCAACGCCACCAGGCCCCGGTCGAAGCGGCCCATGTACATCGGCAGCAGACCGATGCAGGCGCTGCAACGGATCATCTCCAGCATCAGCTCATAGGACTGCATCTGCACCACCCCGGCCAGGCGTTGTTCGACCAGGTTGTTCCAGGGGCGAAAACCGTCGATCTGACGGTCGTGACGCCACTGCACCAGCATGAAGTCGGCCAGGTCGTCGAGGGTGTCCGGGCGCGCCGTCACCCGCGAATAGCGCTTGGCGATATGCGGCAGGTAGTCCAGGGTCGCCAGGCGTTGCGGTTCGTCGGTGGCGAAGGTCGGGCCGGGATGGGGACTGTCGCCGGGGGCCAGCCACAGCACCACGTCGGCGCTCACTGCCCGCAGCGCCAGTTCGCTGTCCACCGAGATGATCTCCAGGCGCACGCTGGCGTTGCGGCGCAGCAGCGCGATCAGGTCGCGGCCCAGGATGTCGTGCAGGATCGACTCGGCCACGGCCAGGCGCACCAGCGGCTGCTCGACCACCGGCAGTTTGCGTTCGTGGGCCAGGGCGATCAGCCGCGCCTGCAACTGCTGGCCTTCGCGGGTCAGGCTCAGGGCGCTGCCCTGGAAGCTGAACAGCGCGCATTGCAGTTGCTGCTCCAACTGCGCCAGTTGCTTGCGCAGCAAGGTCGAACGCACGTTGAGGCTGCGGGCCGCCTGCATGAAGCAACCGCAGCGGGCGCTTACTAGGAAGTATTGCGCCACGTCGCCGTCGAGGGCGGCGGCCCGGGCCTGCCAGGGTTCCTCCTTGTCCTGCGGCCAGCGGTATTCGGGGCTGCCCTGTCGTCCTGCGGGTTCGGTGAATGACATCGATGACTCCCTGTCGATCTTTGTTGTTTGCCTGTGCACTCGTCCTTCGTGGGCGCTGGCTTGCCAGCGATGCGGTCGGCCGATCCAACCTGTCTGGTGACTGACACGCAGCCATCGCCGACAAGCCAGTGCCCACAAGGTTCAGCGGTGGATCCGAATTACCGTTTTCCCTCCAGCACCTTGTTGAGTTCAGCCCCGTCGATGCTCAGCGTCGCGGTGTTGAGCATGCCGTCCAGGTACGCCTGCGCGATCTGCTCCTGGCGCCGGGCGCGCAGGGCCTGGGTCAGTTGGTCACGCAGCTCGTCCAGGGTCGCGGTGCGGGCCGGCTGCAGTTCGGTGAGCTTGATCACGTGAAAGCCCGCCGCGCTCTGCACCGGCTCCGACACCGCGCCGACCTTCAGCCGCGCCACCGCGCCACGCACCTCCGGCACCAGTTGCTGCAACGGTTGCAGGCCGCTGTCGCCGCCCCGCTCGGCCGTGGTGCGATCCTGGGAATACTGGCCGGCCAATGCGGCGAACTCCCCCGGCGCGGCCTGGGCTTTCTTGCTCAGCTCCGACGCCTGCTTGCGCACGGCGTCGAGGTTCTGCGGATCGCCCACGCCGAGGAAAATCTGGCTGACCCGGTACAGCGCCGGGGTCACCCAGTCGGCCTTGCCGGCCTCGTAGGCCTGCTGCAGTTCGGCGGCGCTCGGGTAGTCCGCCGGCACCTCGCTGACCGACCGCAAGTAGTCGCGGAACACGATCTGCTCGGTGGCCGCGCGGGTCTGCCGGGCGACGTCGGGACGCTGCGCCCAACCCTGAGCGTCCGCCTGCTCCAGCACGGCCTTTTCGGCCAGCCGCGAACGGATCCAGCGCTCCAGCGCCTCGCGGTTGCCTTGCAGCTGTGCGCGGGACGCCGGCGGCAGGCTGGCCAACAGCGCCTGCACCTCCTGCGGCGACACCTGCTGATTGCCCAGGCGGGCCAGCGCTGGCCCCGCCTCGGCCTGCATCGACGGCGCCGGCTGCTGAGCGGCGACCGGGTCGCTGCCCGGCCGCACCGCCAACGCCACGGCCACCACCAGCAGCGCCACCGTCGCGGCGCCCATCACCATGGCAGGCTTTTTCACAGCACGGCTTCCTCTTGCGCGGCCGCTTCGGCGTTCACCGCCGGCGCGGCAGCCTGCTGGCTGAAATCACGCAGGTACACGATGAATTCCTGAAGCAGGCGGTCCCACAGTTCCAGGTTGCCGCGCAGGTGCGCCGCGCTGACGCCCGCCGCCACCACCACGTCCATTTCCATCACCAGGAATTCACCCTGCAACGACAGCCTTGCGAAGCGGCGCGAGGCGTTCCACTGCTCGGCCACCCCGGCCGGCAGCTCGCCCTGCACCCGCAGCGCGCAACTAAAGGTGAAGTCCACGAAACCGCCGGCCTCCGGCGCCGGGTTGCCGAAGCGCACCGCGTAGCCGATGCCTTGGCTTGCGCTGAGCAACTGGACGATGCCGTTCTGTTCGGTCCGGTTGACCCGGTAACCGGCGGCTTGCAGCACTTCGGTCAACGAGGCCGGGGTCACGTGGCTGATCAATTGAGTCATGGTCGCTTCCTTGTCAAATCACTGGGCGAGCGCCGTTTTCGGCGCATCGAAATGGGTCTTGTAGAGCTCGTCGCCGAAGCCCTGGGCCAGTTCGTCGAACTTGACCCGGGCGCTGCCCGCGAAGGGCTGACGGATCTTCATCACCTGGGCCACATCGATGTTTTCGTAGGCGGTGAGGATCTCCTTGGCGACGCCGTACATTTGCTGATTCTTGACCGAACATTGCTGCACTTGTGTGTCACGTTCGGCCAATTGCGCCTGAAGCTTAGACCGTTCCGCCTCTTTGGCACGGGCCATGGCCAGCAGCTCGTCATAGGCCTTCTTGAACTTGCCGACCTGCTCGTTGCTGGCGGCCACCTGAGCCTGAGCCTGGCTGTGCAGGCTCTGCTGCTGGCCGGCCAACTGCTCGGCGACGCCCTTGGCCTTGGCCAGTTCGGCGGTCAATTGCTTGATCTGCGCCTGCGCCGCCTTGGCCTCGTTCTGCGCCGCCAACTGCGCGGCGCTGGCCTGGGCCTGCTGGCTCTGCAGGGCCTGCAATTGCTGGGCGGTGCTGCGCAGTTGGGTGCGCAGGCGCTCCTCCATGCCTTCGGCGCTCGCGCCGGTGGCGACCAACAGGCCCAGACCGAGCCACAGAAAACGCGTGTCCATTACCCTCTCCCGGCGCCTCAGAAGCGCGTGTTGATCTCAAGCTGCATGACATCGATGTCGAACGGCGCGCCGTACACCGCCTCGGTGCTCATCCAGCGGCCGGTGGCGTAGACGTTCTTGGCCAGCCCGTAGTTGCCGCCCAGGATGTAGCCCTTGGCGTTGGTGCCGCCCAGGTGGAACGAGGAATCGTTGAAGCCGTCCGGCAAGGCGTCCGGCTGGATGTACTTGTAGCCGGCGAACAGGTTCCAGTCGCCTTGCTTCTTCAGATCCAGCGCGTTGCCGAGGGTGAACTGCACCATCCAGGCGTTGGCGCCGCTCTTGATCTGGCCGTCGCTGCCCAGGTTGTTGACGATCTGCCCGGCCGAGCGCTTGCGCATGTCGCCTTCGTCGTAGCCCAGGTTGTGGATGTAGTTGCCTTGGCCGCGCAGCTTGAAGTCCTGCGGCAGATCCGCGTCCCAGACCAGGTTCAGGTCCAGCAGGTTGAACTCCGACGCCAGGCCGACGAACTGCGGCTGCGGCGTGCCCGCCGGGTTGAGCGGGTTGGGCGTGATGTCGCGCAGCAGGAACACGCTGTTGCCCTTCTGCATGAACGCGGCGCGGGTGCCGTCGCTGTCGCAGCCCGGCTCCCCGGCCCAGGGCCGGCAAGGGCTGGAGCGTTGGCCTTCGATGTCGTCGAAGCGGTAGTACGCCAACGCGCCCTTGAGCCGGTTGTCGCTGTTGATCGCCCACTTGGCGCCGATCTGCGCGCCGTACAGCCACTTGTTGTCGCTTTCTTCCTTGTCGAAGCCGTTGCTGGTGGTGGTGTCGTTGGTGTAGTCCACCGGGAACGCGCCGACGGTGCCGAACACGCCCCAGTCGCGGCTGAGCTTGCGGTCGAAGATCGCCGCTATGCCATCGAAGTTCAGGTCGTTGGAATACAGCATGTCGGTGGACATGAACGGGTTGGCGAAACGTCCGCCGGTCAGGGTCAGCTCATCCGACGGTTTCCAGGTCAGGTAACCCTGGTCGAGCCAGATGTCTTTCTTGGCGAAGCCGCCGCCCAGGTTCTGGGTGGTGGACACCGGGTTGTTGTCCGAGCCGGTGCCGATGCGTACGCCGGCGGTCCACTGCGGCGCGATCTCGGCCTTCATGCCCAACCGGGCGCGCAGGCGGAACAGGTTCTCGCGGTCCTCGCGGGTGTTGAGCAACGGCGGCAGGTTGGTGCTGCTGTTGGGGTTCACGTCGTACGGGCCGTTGTTGTTGAGCTTGGCGAAGTCGACGATCTCGTTGCTGTTGCTGCCCGAGTAGTAGCGCGACTCGTCGCGCAGGCGGATGTCGCCGTCGAAACTGATGCGCGCGACCCACTCCGGAAAGGTGTTGGGCTGGGCCCAGTTCTCTTGCTTGGCGGTGGCCATGACCTCGGCCTTGACCTGATCGCGGATCTGGTCGCGCACCGCGGCCGGCACGTACTGCACGCGCACGTCCCCCGGCGCGGCGACCGGGCCTGCCGCCACGGCGACCGAGGCGGCGGCCAGCTTCGCCTGGGCGGCCTCGTTCTGGGCCTGGGCGATCAGCGCGTCGGCCTTGTCCTGCTTGAGGATGCCCTGCTCGACCAGCAAGCGGATCAGGTTGATCGTGGCGTTCTCCGAAGGCGCGGGCGCTGCCGCGGCCTGACCGACCAGGGTCGCGACGACCATGCCGACCGCCAGGGACAACCGGTTCACGTGGGAAATCATCTGCACACAACTCCTTTTGGCAAATCTTGAGTAATTCGGTCAGCCCGGACGCCGTCCCTGCAGGGACAGGCGCACAGGCAATGTGATGGAGGCCGGCGGCCGTTCGCTCAGGGCCGGCGCGGCACGCAGCGCCGCCAGCACCTGGGCGTCGATGTCCGGTTTGCCGCTGGACTTCGTCAGTTCCACCCGGGTGATTTCGCCGGCGCCGCTGAGCCACACATCGGCCTGCAGCGAAAACGCCAGGTTGCGCAGGTCGGGGTTCTCGCGCAGCAGCTTCTGGAAGGTGAACGCCAGGAACTGGCTGTACGTGCCGTTGCCCAGGCGCCCGCCGCCGGCCCCGGCCATGCCGCCGCCCTTGCCCGCGCCGATGTTGAAGGCGTCGCTGCCGGCCTGGGCGTCGCCGTCGATCTGCATCGGGTTGGCCAGGTCGTCCGCCGGCGACGGCGGCGCTTCCTCCTCGGGCTTGACCTCTTGCGGCTCGGGGGTCGGCTCCGGCTCGACGACTTTTTCCTCCACCGGCTGCTCCGGCTCCGGCGGCTTTTCCGGGGGCGGTGGCGGCGGTGGCGGCAACGGAATGATGGTCGGCACCTTCGGCGCTTCGCGGCGGATGCCGCTCATGTCGTTGGCCCACTGCCACAGCAAATATGCCGCGAGCGCGCCGACGATCAGCCCCGCGCCCCACTTCACGTAGCGCAGCGGCGAGGCCTTCTTCACCGGCAACGGCTCGATCGGGTTGTGTGCGGTCATGGCTCAGCCCTGGCTCGGTTTGCCGGTGACGAGACCGACCTGGGACAGCTCGAGCCGGCGCAACAGGTCCAGCACCTCGATGACTTTCTGGTACTGCACCGTGGCGTCGCCGCGCACGATCACCGGGAAGTCCGGGTTCTGCGCCTTCTCGATGCGCAGGCGCTCCTCCAGCTCCGCCAGGGTCACCGGGTAGGCGTCGAGGAACACCTGGCCGCCGTCGTTGACCGAAATCGCCTTGGTCTTGGCCTCGGACAGCGACACCGCCGCGCTGGCCTTGGGCAGGTTGATCTGGATCCCGGACACCTGGGCGGTGGCGGTGAGGATGAACATCACCAGCACCACCATCAGCACGTCCACCAGCGGGGTGATGTTGATGCTGTCCACCGCTGCGTCTTCGTCATCGTCGTGGGAGGCATTTACGGACGCCATGTCAGTGCTCCTCAGGCCGGTACGGAGTGGTTGACGTGATGGCCGCGCACCTGCGCCGCCTCACTGGACTGGCCTTCGCCGTGCATCTCCGCCAGACGGGTGATGAACTCGTCGACGAACACGCGCATGTCGGCGCTGACTTCCTTGTTGCGGGTGATCAGCCGGTTGTAGCCGAACAGCGCCGGGATCGCGACGAACAGGCCCATGGCGGTGGCGAGCAGCGCGGCGGCCATGCCCGGCGCGATGGCGTTGATGTTGACGTCACCGGCCATGGCCGTGCCGAGGAACACCACCATGATCCCCAGCACGGTGCCGAGCAGGCCGATGTACGGGCCGCCGGCGATGGCGTTGGACAGGGTCGAGAGCTTGGCGCTCAGGGCCTGGTTCTCACGGGTGCGCACGCCGTCCATGGAGCAACGGATGGCCTCGATGGTGGCCGCCGACACCGACGAGGTGTCGGCGCCCTGCTCGCGGCGGGTGCGGATCTCTTTCACGGCCACCAGGTACAGGCGCCACAGCGGCGAATGCTGCAGACGCTGGGCGAGCTGAGTGTCGTCGGCGAACATCTCCAGGCGCGTGCCGACCTTGGCGAACTGCACGCGGAAATCTTCGTTGGCGGCAGTGACGCGGCCCAGGGTGCGGTTCTTGCGGATCATGATGATCCACGACTGGAACATCATCAGCACCAGCACCGCGATGATCACCCAGGCGTCCGCCGGCACCGCGTTGAGCAAAAAGCCCAGGCTGCCGAAGCCGAAGCCGGACTGTTCTTCATCGACACCGTAGGCGACCAGTTTCGACTCGGCGCCCTGGGCGGTGGCGTCGGCCAGCAGCAACGCCGCCGGGCGCGCGACCTTGGACAGGCGCAGCTCGTCGATGGCGCCCGCGAACGGCAAGTACGGGCCGGCGGCAAGGTCGGCGCCGATGGCCATGGCCGAGTTGAACGCCGGCATCGCTTGCGCCAGCGCGACGTTCTCGCGGCCGTTGACGTACAGCGCGGTCTTGCCGCCCTCGGCGGTCACCGCCAGATGTTGCCATTGGCCAGGGCTCAGCGCCTGGCCGGCGACGGCGCGCTGGCCGTCGATCTCCACGAACGGCACACCCTGATTGACCCCCACCAGCAGGCTGGCGGCGCCCTCGCGGCGGGCCAGGATCAACTGCTCGCCGTTGGCCTGATCCAGCCGCAGCCAGGCACTGAAAGTGAACGCGCTGCCGGCGCTGTGCTGCAGCGACGGGCTGGCCGGCAACAGCAGCGGCTGGCCGCTGAACTGCAAGGCGCGCCCCACCACGCCGTCGATGCTTGCGCCGGTGGCGCTCTGGGCGGTGTTGCCGTAGGCGGTGGTGTCCTTGGCCGGCGTGCCGGTGGCGCCGTCGAAGTGATAGAGCGCGGTGTAGTTCGGATCGAACGTCAGCTGGCCGTTGCCGGTGGCCGGGGCCTTCGGGTTGCCGTAGTACATCCAGATGTCCTGGCGCTGGCCGCCCTCGACGTTCGGCACATCGACCCAGACCAACGCCATGCCCATCAGCGCATCGAAGCTTTCGATCTGGTGGTTGAGCACAGTCTTGTCGTCGGCGGCCACGAAGCGCAGGTCCGAGCCGTCCTCCTTCACGCCGTCGAAGGTGAAGTTGCCGGTGTGCAGGCGCACCAGCAGCGCGGTACGGCCCAGGGCCTGCGGAATGCCTGCGCCCTGGGGCGTGGTGTCCACGGCGATCTGCTTGCGGTAGTGCCAGTCGTCCTGCCACCAGGCCTGGGCCGTGGCCGGGAGCACGAAGCCCAGGCAGATCAACAACGATAGGAAAAGGCGCTGCATGGAAAGTGCTCCTGTTAGAAAGTGGCCTGAAGGTTGAAATGCAGGCGCGATTCCTGTTTCGAGGTGTTCGGCCCTTCGAGTAGCGGGTAGCCCCAGTCGAGGCTGCCGGACAGCCATTTGCTCAGGCTGGCGCGGGTGCCGAGGCCGACGCTGGCCAGTGCGTAGTCGGCGTCCTGGTCCGGCAGCTCGTCGCGCAGGTACAGTTGCGCGCCTTCGGCGAAGGCGTAGAAGCGCCAGTCCTGCATCCAGCCGCCGACGAACTTGGCCAGCGACGGGGTGCGCAGCTCCTGGCTGAGCAGGAAGCCGTCGTCGGCGGTGCGTTCGGCCGCCAGGTAGCCGCGCACCGAGGTCGCGCCGCCGGCGGAGAACTGTTCGTTGGAGACCAGCGGCCCGGACGCGAGCTGGAACGCGGCCTTGCTTGCGCTCTGCCAGTCGTTGTCGAAGGTCCAGGTGAAATTCGTGTCGCCCTTGACCACCGCGAAGCTCGGCTTGGCGCGGTAGCGTTTGTAGTCGAACTCTTCGTCGGAGCTGCCGTAGCCGAGAATGCTGCGGGTGGCCGCCACCAGGCTCAGACCAAGGCCCAGCTGGCTCTTTTCGGTGTAGCGGTAGCCGTTGTAGGCGAAGGTGAACGGCGCGTACTTGAGCGGCACCTTGTCGCTGTCGCCGGCCAGGGTCAGGCGTTCGTCGAAGTCCTTGAAGTCGATGCCCGCCGACAGCGAGTTCGACCAACTGCCGCTGGACGGCAGCGTGTAGATCGCCGACACCCCGTAGGAATGGCCCTTGCCCAGCACGTTGCTGCCGCCGAGGGTGGCGACGTTGCTGTCGGACTGGTAGCCGGAGAACTGCACGCTCCAGCGGTCGCTCAGCGGCGCGGTGTACGACGCCGACCAGACCTTGGCGTTGTCGGTGTCCTGGGGTGCGGTGAAATACGTCAGGCTGAGGCTGTGACCGAGCTGCCAAAGGTTGTTGTAACCCAGGCTGGTGACAGCCCGGAGCTTTTCGGTGTCGGCGCTGTAGTCGTTGTTCAGGCCGACGCTGGCGGTCCACGGGTTCTGGTCTTCGACCTGCAGGTCCACGTCCATCGTGCCGGGGCGCTGGCCTTCGCGCACCAGCGGCATGACCTGGCGGCCCGGCGTCTTGTTCAGTTGCGCCAGTTCGCCCTGCACCTTGGCGAAGTCCGGCACCTCGCCTTCCTTGAGCGCCGGGACGTTGTCGCGGATGTCCAGCGGCGAGTAATGCTTGGCGCCGACCACCCGCACCCGGCCGACCTTGGTCTCGCTGACCTGCAGATAGACAATGCCGTCGGCCACCGCCTGTTCCGGCAATTCGACGAACACCGATTGGTAGCCGCGGTCCTGATAGGCCTTCTGCAACGCGTCCCGCGCGCCTTCGATGTCGCTCAGGGCCTTTTGCGGGCCGAGGAACGGATACACCGCCTCTTCGATGGCCCGCGCGTCGAGCACGGTGTTGCCGCGCACGAAGTATTCGTTGACGTCCACCAGGCGCTGCGGCGCGGCGCCCTCTTCGGCGATCGCAGGCTGCGCGCCGGCCGTCACCAGCAGCCAGCCCCACAGCGCCAGCCGTGACTTGAAAATCCGTTCCACACCATTCCCCTGAATTCGCGATGGTCTACGGCGCGAAAGCGCCTTGTGTGCTGCGTCGGTCAATTGCTGGCGGCAGGCGTCCCGGCGTGCTTGCCCAGCCACGTGTGCAGCAGGGCGAAGTTCAACGAGAACTCGGGCATCTGCAGCAGCGCGCCGCAGAACACTTCGCCGATGATTTTCTGGATGAGCTGCACCGCACGCGGGTTGTTGAGCAGCGTGGCGGTGTCACGGCCGAGGGTGTTGAAGCTCCAGACCTTCTGGTTCAGGCCAAGCCCCACGAACCAGCGAAACAGCAGGTTGTAGTTGAGCTGCTCGAACAACTGCTGCTCGCTGGGCACCGAATACAGCAGCTGCAGGAGCAGGATGTGCATGACGGTCTGCGCGGGAATGACCCTGCCGGGCTCGGCATTGAGTTCATGCAGGAGGTCGCGGTGCTCGTCGAGCAGGTCATCGATCTGCGGACGCAGCAACACCAGCGAATGGCCCGGCGGAATGTAGCTGGAGACCTCCTTCAAGGCGCCCTGCCAGTCGTCCTGCGACACGATCCAGACCCACGGCGCACCGTAGCGGTACACCGACACCGGCTTCTTGCGCGCGGCCTCGACGATCTTCGACAGGCGTTGATCGAGTTCCTGCATGCCCACTTTCGAGTAGCGTTCCATAGTCCCCATTGCCTCACTCCCGGCGTCCCGCCTCGGCTTGCGATGACCGCCCCGAAGGGCCCCTCAAGCGCGTTACATAGGCATGACCGGACTGGCGATGTGCTACCGAACTTTTGTCACAAAAGCTTCATTACCGAAGAGACGTGCACCCATCAAATGTGGGCGCCAGCCTGCTGGCGATGGCGCCGGCCAAGGCACCGCAGGACGGAAGCAAGGGCGTGGCGCCCGCCCCGAAAGCGTCTTGCCAGCGGGCGGCAGAACGCTTTCGCGAGCAGGCTCGCGCCTGCTAGGGGGAATGGTGAAAGGATGTCAGCCGTACACCGGCCAGGTGTCGACGATCTTGCCGCCGCGCACCGCCAGCAAATCGCCGAACTGCAGCAGCACCGCCTCGGTCTGGGTCGGGCGCAGGAAGACCTGGTCCTCCACGTTCAACCCCACGGCGCTGGAGCCGTTGACCATCTCCTGATTGGAACTGCGCCCGTAGACGCCGTTGCTTTGCAGCCCCGGCGGCGATTCGAACTCGGCCATCCAGTTGCCGCCGTAGATGAAGAAAGTCTGGCGCTGGTTGGTGTCCCACCAGGAGAACAGCTTCGACTTGTCGTCCAGCGCCGGGATGTTCACCGCGCCGGTGCTTTTCAGCACAGGCGTGGCGATGTAGGCGGCGGGTTCGTGCTCGACCAGCGACGGCAGGTCGTAGTGGGTCGGTTTGAGCATCGCCGTGCCCACCGACACCTCGGTGCTCAGGGTTTCGTTTTCGTGCATGCGGTAGCTCGGGCTGCCGGCGGTGTTCAGGCACAGGCCGTCGTGCCACAGGGCCGGGAAGCGCTGGCGGGTGAAATCCACGCAGCGCTGATAGATCGCCATCACCTTGGCGAACAGTTCCTGCGGCGAGCCGAGGATCCCCGGCACGCCCATGCCCACGAACGGGTCGTAGCCCATGAACCCGGCGAACGTCAGATGCTGCGGGTTGGCGGCGATCAGCGTGAGCATCTGCCCCAGCGTTTCCAGGTCGCCGACCCCGCCCCGGTGCAGGCCCACATCCAGCTCGATGTTGACCTGCATCCGCGTGCCCAGCCCTTGGGCCAGCGCCAGGTACTGCTGCAGACGTTCGGGGCCGTCGAGCAGCCATTGCAGTTGCTTCGACGGATCGAACGGGCCTTGGTGGGTCTGGTAGAACAGCTCGGCGGAACGCACCGGCAACGGCTTGCCCAGCAGAATGTCGGACTGCGGGAACGTCACCGCATCGTGGTTGAGGAACGGCTGATGGAACGACATCAGCCGCTGGGTGCCGGCACGCTGGGCGATGTAGCTCAGCAGCCCCGGCGACGGCAGGGATTTCTCCACCAGCCGCAGGTGCTTGCCCGCCCGTTTGACCGAACGCACCACCACGTCGATGTTGTGGTCCAGCCGGTCCAGGTCGATCAGCATCACCGGGCGCATCGGCCCGCGGGCCTTGAGTTCGCGGTTCAGCTCGCGGAAATAGTCGCTGTAGGGCCCGCCGCGGTCACCGGGCCGCAACCACGCACCCACGCCGGCCAGCAGCACGCCGACACCCAAGGTGCCCAGCAGGAAATTGCGTCGGTCGACGGCCATCAGTTCACCCCCAGAATCGACGACAGATGGGCATTGAGGAACTTGCCCTGCGGATCCAGCGCCTGGCGCACGTCGATGAACTCGCGCCAGCGCGGGTACAGCGGCTGCAGCGTGCGGGCGTTGAGCGTGTGCAATTTGCCCCAGTGCGGCCGGCCGTTGTACTTCCAGAAGATCGGTTCGACGGCGGCGAAGAAGTTGTGGTGATCCATCTGGTAATGCTGATGCACCGAGATCGAACAGCTGTCGCGGCCCTCGAACATGCTCAGCGGGATGTCGTCGGCCTTGACGTAGCGGTACTCGATGGGAAACCAGGTGCGCAGGTCCTTGTCGCGGATCAGCTTGAGGATCTCGCGCAGGCAGGCCGGCCCGTGTTCCGCCGGGATCGAGTACTCCATCTCGTTGAAGCGCACGGTGCGCACGTTGGCGTAGATGTCGAACGAGTCGCCCACCCGGTCATCGAAACTGGCCAGGTGGCGCAGGCTGTTGAGCAGCGAGCTGCGCAGCTCGGGGAAGTCGCTGCCGTACTTGTCGAGCTTCTCGATCAGGGTCACGAACTCGTTGCCGCCCTCCTCTTCGGGGCTGATCGGCGGCGTGGCCGGGTCGCTGGTTTCGTTGAGGGCGATGGACAAGGCGTAGTCGGAATGGGTGACCACGAGCATTTCCCAGTGCTGGTTTTCCGAGGTGTTCTTGTCGATGTCCTCCAGCAGCTCTTCGGTCTTGGCGATCCACTGGCGTTCGCGCAAGCGGTAGGCCGGGCGGTTCTGCAGACGGATCTTCGTGGCCACGCCGAGGGCGCCGAGTGAGACGCGGGCCGCGTTGAACACCTCGGGGTGGCGCTGGCTGTCGCAGTCCAGCACCTGGCCGTCGGCGCCCACCAGTTGCAGCCCGCAGACATGGGCGGAATAGGACTGGAAGGTTTTGCCGGTGCCGTGGGTCGAGGTCGAAATCGCCCCGGCCAGGGTCTGGTAGTCGATGTCGGCCATGTTGTGCAGGGCCTGGCCGATGTCCTTGAGCGGCTGGCCCATGCGCGACATCGGCGTGCCGGCGGCGAACTCGGCCTGCAGGGTGTTCGGGTCGTGGCCGAGCAGGCCGTTGAAGTAGCTCAGCGACAGCAGCGTGCCGTCGGTGGGCACCAGCGCGCTGAAGGAATGCGCCGAGCCCACCGGCCGGATCTTGCCCGGCGCCTGGCGGATGGCCTGGCTCAACTCGTCCAGGTTCTTGGGCGCCAGCCGCGCCGCCGGCAGGCAGCTCTGCCCGCCGGACCAGTTGCGCCAGGGAATCAGCCGTGGCGCACGCATCAACTGGCCCAATGCCGGGTTCGCCGCCAGCGCGCTGAACGCGCCGACGATGCTCGCCCGTTGCAACAACTGACGCCGTGTCAGATCCATCGTCATGCGGGCACCCTTACTGTGGGATCGGTTGGTCGGCCATGAAGCCGATCAGTTGCAGGAATTGCTCTTCCGAGCATTCCACGCACTGGCCCATCGGCGGCATGCCGTTGTAGCCGTTGATGGCGTGGTCGAGCAGCGTGTCGCCGCCCTGCCGGATGCGCGGCTCCCAGGCCTTGCGGTCGCCGGTCAGCGGCGCGTTGGCGGCGGGGTTGGCGTGGCAGAGCTGGCAGCTGTTGGCGTAGATCTGCGCCAGTGCCGGGTCGGCGGGCGTGGCGGTGCTGGCGATGCCGGCGGCGGCAGGCGCCTTGGCGTCATCGCCGCAGCCCCCCACGGCAACGGCCAGCAGCAGCGGAAGCAGGAATCGGGCGGCCCCCATGGCAATCCTCGCGTGTGGCACCGCGCCCATGGCGGCGGCACCTTTGTTGTTGTGGTCAAGGCAGGGTCAACCTTAAGCCAGCGCCGCGCGGGGGTTGAGGGCATTGCGGGCCAGCGAGGGGGCATCCGGGGCCATGGCGCTGTTGCGCGAACGGCATTTGCCTTGCAGCGCCCTGACCGGCGCTATCGCGGGCGAGCCCGCTCCCACAGGCTATGCGGCGCATACAACACTTGTGAACGACAGAGAACCTTGTGGGAGCGGGCTTGCCCGCGATGGCGTCAGGTCAGCCAGCCGCCAAGTCCCCGACACACCGCCATCGCGAGCAAGCGGCTCTGTTTCGCGCCTTTGCCTGACCCGCACGGGTTTAACTCCGGGGCCGTTCAGGCGTATAACCACTGAAGCCTTTTCCAATCCGTACGCCGACATCATCTACAGGGTAGTGACATGACCTCAGCAAACATCCTTGGCAACCTGTTCCCATCTGTCAGCGACATCCCGGATAAATACCGCCTCGACGGCCTGACCGAGCAGCGCGAGTACCTGGTCGACGGCGAGCTGCGCCGCTGGGACGGCCCTCTCGCCACCGTGCGCAGCCCGGTGTACCTACACGGCGACAACGGCGACGAACAGGTGATCCTCGGCAGCACGCCGCTGCTGGACGCCGACACCGCCCTCACCGCCCTCGACGCCGCCGTGCGCGCCTATGACCGGGGCCAGGGCCTGTGGCCGACCATGCGGGTGGCCGAGCGCATCCAGCACGTCGAGGCGTTCCTGGGCCGCATGCGCCAGCAGCGCGACGCGGTGGTGAAGCTGCTGATGTGGGAGATCGGCAAGAACCTCAAGGATTCGGAAAAGGAATTCGACCGTACCTGCGACTACATCGTCGACACCATCAACGCCCTGAAGGAGCTCGACCGCCGCTCCAGCCGCTTCGAGCTGGAACAGGACACCCTCGGTCAGATCCGCCGCGTGCCGCTGGGCGTCGCGTTGTGCATGGGCCCCTACAACTACCCGCTGAACGAGACCTTCACCACGCTGATCCCGGCGCTGATCATGGGCAACACCGTGGTGTTCAAGCCTGCCAAGCTCGGCGTGCTGCTGATCCGTCCGCTGCTGGAGGCGTTCCGCGACAGCTTCCCGACCGGCGTGATCAACGTGATCTACGGCAGCGGCCGCGAGACCGTCAGCGCCCTGATGGCCAGCGGCAAGATCGACATCTTCGCCTTCATCGGCACCAACAAGGCCGCCAGCGACCTGAAGAAGCTGCACCCCAAGCCGCACCGCCTGCGCGCGGCCCTGGGCCTGGACGCGAAGAACCCCGGCATCGTCCTGCCGGAGGTGGACCTGGACAACGCGGTCAGCGAAGCGGTCACCGGCTCCCTGTCGTTCAACGGCCAGCGCTGCACGGCGCTGAAAATCCTCTTCGTCCATGAAGACGTGGTCGATCGCTTCATCGAGAAATTCAACGCCAAACTGGCCAGCCTCAAACCCGGCATGCCGTGGGACAGCGGCGTGGCGCTGACGCCGGTGCCGGAGTCGGGCAAGGTCGATTACCTGCACGGCCTGGTGGCCGACGCGGTGAGCAAGGGTGCGGCGGTGGTCAACCCCAACGGCGGCGAGGCCCGCGCGTCGTTCTTCTACCCGGCGGTGCTGTACCCGGTGACGCCGCAGATGCGCGTCTATCAGGAAGAGCAGTTCGGCCCGGTGGTGCCGATCGTGCCGTACCGCCACCTCGATACGGTGATCGACTATGTGCTGGAATCGGACTTCGGCCAGCAGTTGAGCCTCTTCGGCACCAACCCGGTGGCGATCGGCCGGCTCGTGGACACCTTCGCCAACCAGGTCGGCCGCATCAACCTCAACGCCCAGTGCCAGCGCGGCCCGGACACCTACCCGTTCAACGGCCGGAAAAACTCCGCCGAAGGCACGCTGTCGGTGCACGACGCATTGCGGGTGTTTTCGATCCGCACCCTGGTGGCGACCAAGTTCCAGGACAACAATAAGGATCTGATCAGCGAGATCATCCGCGGGCGGGACTCGAACTTCATCGCCACCGACTACATCTTCTGAGGAGCGAACGCCGCTGAGCACCTTCAGCCCTCACCGCTGGCCGCCGCTGCTGCGGCGGATCCTGCGGCCGCTGCTGGACCCGTACCGGCGCTACCGGCATGCCCGGCTGATCCATGCCGTGCGGGTGGCGCTGGGGCTGCTGGCGACCATCGCACTGACCACCGGCATCAACCTGCCCCACGGCGAATGGGCGTCGGTGACCATGCTGGTGGTGATCGGCGGTTTGCAGCACCACGGCAACATCGGCAAGAAAGCCGCCGAACGCGCCACCGGCACCCTGATCGGCGCCGGCGTGGGCCTGGCGCTGGTGGCGCAGCAGGCCTGGCTCGGCCTGCCGTGGCTGACCTACTTCGCCATGGCCGTGGTCTGCGGCTTCTTCTCCTATCACGCCATCGGCAAGGGCGGCTACACCGCCCTGCTCTCGGCCATCACCGTTTTCATTGTCGCCGGCCACGGCGACAACCCCATCACCGACGGGCTGTGGCGCGGGGTCGACATCCTGATCGGCATCGCCCTGGCCCTGGCCTTTTCCTTCGCCTTGCCGCTGTACGCGGTGTATTCGTGGCGCTACAACCTGGCCGATGCCTTGCGCGACTGCGCGACGGTCTACGGACGGATCATCGGCGGCCAGCCGGTCAACGCCGACGAACACCTGAAGCTGATGAACCGCTTGAACGCGGCGATGGTGCAGCTGCGCTCGCTGATGCCGTCGGTGTCCAAGGAAGTGAACGTGTCGATGACCGAACTGGATGCGATCCAGCGCAACCTGCGCCTGTGCATCAGCACCCTGGAGATCCTCGGCAACACCCGGCCGGACGCCAACGACCCGCATGCCATGGCCCATCTGCAAGCGGCGCTGAAGGCCGAACACCGGCATGTCCGCGTGCAGTTGGTCGGCATGGCCCGGGCGCTGAAGTCCGGCGCCGTCCAGCGTCTGGGACGGCCGATGGCGCTGCCGGACGCGAGCCTCGACGCACCGGTCTACAGCGCGCTGGACGGCTACCGGCTGCTGACCCGGCAACTGGCGGCCAACATCGGCGACATGCGCCAGCGCTTGGCGACATCCGCCCCGCGCTGGAACCTTTGAGGACTACTGCGCGGCCAGGCGCCGCGACTTCAGGCCCCAGCCCTGCTGCATGCCGGCGGCGGCCAGCAGAATCGCCGCCACGCCCAGCCATTGCAGAGTCTCCAGGCGATGGCCGAAGGCAACCCAATCGACGAAGATCGCCGCAATCGGGTAGATGAACGACAGGGCGCCGGTCAGCGCGGTCGGCAGTTTCTGGATCGCGCCGTACAGCAGCACATACATCAGCCCGGTGTGGACGACGCCGAGCGTCACCAGGCTGGCCCACGCGTTCGGCGTCTGGGGCAGCGCGGAGAAGTGCGCGAACGGCGCCAGCGCCAATACGCCGGTGCAGACCTGGATCAACGCGATCAAGTGCGGCGGCGTGCCGGTGAGGCGCTTGATGATCAACGCGGCGATGGCATAGAGAAACGCCGCGCCCAGCGCCAGGGCGATGCCCGTCAGATAGTCGTTGCCGCTTTCGCCCTGCCCGCCGTGGGCACTGACGATGGCCAACATGCCCATGAACGAGACCGCCAGCCAGAGCAGCTTCTGCAGCGTGATCTTCTCGCCCAGGAACAGCGCCGCCAGCCCCACCAGCATGAACGGCTGGACGTTGTACACCGCCGTGCCGATGGCGATCGAGGCCCGCGAGTAGGAAGCGAACAGCAGCACCCAGTTGCCGACGATCGCCAGTCCGCTGAGCACCGCCAGCAGGAAGGTGGTGCGGGTCAGGATGCCCGGCCGCAGAAAGCCGAACGCGGCGCAGATCAGCAGCAAGGTGCCGGCGCCGAACACGCAGCGCCAGAACACCACGTCCAGCACCGGTTGCCCGGACACCAGCACGAACCAGCCGATCGTCCCGGAAATCAGCATGGCGGCGGTCATTTCGAGTGAGCCGCGGCGCAGGGTCTTGTCCATTTCAAATCTCCTGTGTTGTGGCCAAAGTATGCCAAGCCACGCCGACATCTCTCCAGCGCAAAAAGAAGGCTAAACTCAAGATCCGCCTTTTTTATCGAGGGTGGATGCCCTCCACCGCCTAATCAGGAACCGCACCATGACCGACGACATCGACCAGATCCTCATCGGCGCCTTGATGGAGGACTCGCGCCGCTCGCTCAAGGCCCTGGCGCAGATCAGCGGCCTCTCCTCCCCCAGCGTCGCCGAGCGGCTGAAACGGCTGGAAGAGCGCGGCGTGCTCAAGGGCTACACCGTGGAGATCGACCCGAAGTGCTTCGGCTACCAGTTGCAGGCCATCGTCCGGGTGCGGCCGCTGCCGGGGCAGTTGCAGGAAGTGGAGCGGCAGATCCTGTCGATCCCCGAATTCACCGAGTGCGACAAGGTCACCGGCGAGGACTGCTTCATCGCCCGCCTGCACGTACGCTCGATGGAGCAGCTGGACACCCTGCTCGACCGGCTCAACACCCTGGCGGAAACCAATACCGCCATCGTCAAGAAAACCCCAGTGAAACGTCGATTGCCGCCGATGAACTGAGTGCTTTACCGACGGGATCAGCGTAGATTGATGTTTTTCAGGCGAAGGAATGCGGCATGAAAATCTTGGCAATGGCGCTGGCGGCGTTGACGCTCACCGGCTGCGGAACGGTGCAGACCGTGGCGCGTTCCGACCAGACGTCCGTGGACTACCTCAAGGACAAGAAAACCTATTGCGGGGCCGTACCGCGGATCTACAGCGGCGTGGCATTCGATTTCTGCCAGTTGAACGCCCAATTGGGAGACGGCGTCGATGCCTTCAACCACAGCAACGCGCCGCTCGGCGTAGTGATCGATGCGGCGGCGTCCGGGGTGCTGGACACCCTGCTGTTGCCTTACACGGTCTACCGGCAGCACACCGACGGCAGCATCGTCATCAACTGATAACGCCTGCGCGTTTTCACAGGCAACAAAAAACCCGCCGAAGCGGGTTTTTTTAGGGTTGCGCGATAACCGATCAGTCGTCGCGGCCCAGAATGCCGAACAGTTGCAGCAGGCTGACGAACAGGTTGTAGATCGATACATACAGGCTGATGGTGGCCATGATGTAGTTGCGCTCGCCACCGTGGATGATCGCACTGGTCTGGAACAGGATGCAGACCGACGAGAACAGCACGAAACCTGCGCTGATCGCCAGTTGCAGGCCGCTGATCTGGAAGAAGAAGCTGGCCAGCGTCGCACCCAGCAGCACGAAGAAACCGGCGGTGATGAAGCCGCCCAGGAAGCTCATGTCCTTGCGGGTGATCAGCACGTAGGCCGACAGGCCGCCGAACACCAGGGCCGTCATCGCGAACGCGGAGCTGACCACTTCGGCGCCGCCCTGCATGCCCAGGTAACGGTTGAGGATCGGGCCGAGCAGGAAGCCCATGAAACCGGTCAGGGCAAACGCCGACACCAGGCCCCAGGCCGAATCGCGAAGCTTGTTGGTGAGGAAGAACAACCCGTAGAAACCGATCAGCACCACGAAGATGTTCGGGTAGCCGACGCGCATCTGCTGGGCCACGAACGCCATCACGCCACTGAATGCGAGGGTGAGCGCCAGAAGGCCGTAGGTGTTGCGCAGGACGCGGCTAACTTCTAGCTGCTCGGCCTGCACGCCGTTGTGAACTGCGTAATCCTGTTCGCGCATGGCGACACTCCTGTTGGTTTGAAACGTTCAGTCGCAAAGATGATAACAGACGCTCTGCAACAAGCCATGTACAGAGTTTGACAGTGTGTTTCATTCAGGTATTATGGCGCCCGCAATGCAAACGGAGGTGTGGCCGAGTGGTTTAAGGCAACGGTCTTGAAAACCGTCGACTGTAACAGGTCCATGAGTTCGAATCCCATCGCCTCCGCCATCTTCTATACGACAAAGCCCTGATTATTCAGGGCTTTGTCGTTTCTGGCATTCAGGAATCCTATTCTTTCCCCCTGGATCGTTTTCGCATCTTTTCAGCCATTTCACGAAGGGCCACTCAGTGGCCCATCCCACACAGCTGTCCAGCACCAGAGCCCGGTTTGAGCGCTACGTCCCCGCAAACGGCTTGCCTACGGTTCCCCTGAAATACCCTCCTGTTACTGAATCCGCCCTTCGACCCAAGTAATGAGTGCCTCCAACGGCATGGGTCTGGCGAACCAGTACCCCTGCCCTTCGTGACATCCTTCGGCCTGCAGGAACGCCAGTTGCTCGCGGGTTTCGATACCTTCGGCAATTGCCTGCATGCCCAATGCACGGGCAATGCTGAGAATGGCGCGCACGATCTCCTGATCGGCGGTACTGCCAGGCAGCATCGCCACGAAGGATCGATCGATTTTCAACTTGTGGAACTGAAGGCTACGCAAGCGGCCAAGGGATGAATACCCCGTGCCAAAGTCGTCCATCGCCAGGCGAATGCCCGAGCGGCGAAACGCCAGCGAATTGCGCATGGCCTGCTCCGCGCCCGTCATGGCCACGTCTTCGGTGATTTCCAGGACCAGTCTCTCGGGTGGCAGTCCGGTCTCCTTGATCATTTGCTGTATCACCTCAACGAACTGCTCGTCGACGAACGAATCCACACAAACATTCACCGCTACCGGCACATCCAGAATGCCCGACTTGATCAGCCAGGCGTTATCGACGCACGCCTGACGAATGACCCAACGGGTAATGGCGGGCATCAGGCGATATTTCTGCGCGATGGCTATGAACTGGCCGGGTGCAAACAGTGTATCGCCATGGTGCCAGCGAATAAGCGCCTCCAGGCCTGAAGGCAGGAAGGTTCGCGTATCGAACTGCAATTGGTAGTGCAGTTCGAATTGCCCAAGCTCGAGCGCTTCGCGCAAACAAGAGACCAGTCGATAGTTGCGCTCGTTTTCCTCACGCATCTCATGGCTGAAAATACGTACTTCGCCGCCCCCGTCGGACTTGCCCCGGTACATCGCGATATCCGCCGCGTTGATCAGTTTGTCCGCCGATCGGCCATGCTCGGGAAACAGACTGATCCCGATGCTGGCCGAGACCAACAGCGGCACACCATCGATGTCGAACAACTGCTGGAGACTTTTGATCAAGCGGTCTGCGATCTGCTCGGCCTTGTCGCCATCGTTCAGCAACAGGAACGCCACGAACTCGTCACCACCGACTCGCCCCAAAATATCGCCGCCCCTCAAAGCCAGGCGCAAACGTTCGGCGACCTGTTTGAGCAGGCGATCACCCACTCCGTGGCCGTAGCTGTCGTTGATGTTCTTGAATCCGTCCAAATCAATGAAGAGCAAACCCAATCGACCGTTGGTCTGCTGGCAATTGCCCAAGGCTTTTTCCAGCATTTCCACAAACTGATGGCGATTGATGCACCCGGTCAGGTCATCGTAAGTGGCCAATTGGGTGATTCGCTTGGTCAATCGATGGCGTTCGCTGATGTCGTAGCAGACGCCGACGAAGGCGCGTTGTCCCCCCAGCTGGAATTCATTGACGTTGAACTGCATGGGGAAATAGGAACCGTCTTTGCGCTGCCCCAGCACCTCGCGCCCGCCGCCGACGACCCTGCGCCTGCTGGCATTGCGAAAACTTTCAAGATAGGTCGGCTGGCGCTGGTTGTAGGCTTCGGGCAGCAAGACCGAGAGATTTTGCCCAAGTAACTCCACTTGGGCGAAATTGAAGTTATGCAGCACCGAGTGGCTTGCCGCCTGGATGATGCCGCGCTCATCGATGACCAGAACCGTATTGGGCGACGCATCAGTGATGGCGTCGAACAGCGACAGGTCCAGGACTATCGGAGCATCGTTGTGTCGGCCACTCGGGGCATCGTCTTTCTGCTGAGACATCGAATGTGCCCCCTACAGGCGGAAGTTGCCGACCTGCGCCGTCAATTCATCACACACCTGACGCAACGTCTGGCAATCCTGCTGGCAGCGATGGGTTTCACTGGAGGTGAAATGAGCCAGGTCGGCAATGCCTTGAACGTTGCGATTGATTTCCTCGGTAACCGAGGACTGTTCCTCTGTCGCGGTCGCCACCTGGCTGTTCATGTCGCTGATCCGTTCGATCTGCGACGCGATTGCCTCCAACGATTGATTGGTCCGCTGGCTGGCATCGACGCCGGTCTGCGTTGCCGCCTGGCCAGCGCGCATGGAACTGACGGCTGTTTCCGCCCCTTGCTTGAGGCCCTGGATCATTTGCTGGATTTCATCCGTGGAGTTCTGGGTGCGGCCGGCCAGGGTTCGGACCTCGTCGGCTACGACGGCAAATCCGCGCCCCGACTCGCCGGCCCGTGCCGCCTCGATGGCGGCGTTCAGCGCCAGCAGGTTGGTCTGTTGCGAAATGCCGCGAATCACCGCCAGCACTTGATCGATAGACGACACGTGTTCGGCCAGCTCACCGACGGAGTGACCGGCTGTTCCGATTTCCTCGGCCATTTTTTCGATGTGCGCGGTGGACTCACCGACGATGCCGCTGGCTTGATGAGCTTCTGCTTGCGCCACTTGCGACGCCTCTGCCGCACCACTGGCATTGCGGGCGATCTCCTGAACGGTAAGCCCCATCTCATGCACGGCAGTGGCCACCAGGTCAGTCATTTCCCGTTGTTGAGACGCCCGTGCAGCGGTCTCTTCCACCACCTGGGCAACTTGCGCCACAGCACCGCGCAACTGTTCACTCGTCTGGGTAATGGCGCCGATCAGAGTCCTCAACGTACGGGTCATCACCCGCACGCTGCCTAGGGCGCTCCTTTCCGGGGCATCGTGAATCGCCACGGCCAGATTGCCGCTCGCAATTTCCGTCAACACACGGTCCAGTTCGGCCGGGGCGCCGCCCAACTGCTCGATGATTTGTTTTCGCCCCAAGTAAATCATCAGGCCGATCTCACCGATCAACATGAGCAGAACCGCCACAAACAGATTCTGCGCAAAATTCAGCGCGTCGTTTGCCTGTGATACCGCCCGCGATGTGCGCCCTTCCATCAGGCCGAAGAATTCATCGACCGGCTTCATGATCTGTGCCTTGAAGGCATGATATTGCGGGCTGTGCACCAAGGTGCGAGCGAGCGCGAGATCAGGCTCGCCGTTGACGGTGTAGTTGCCTTGGGCATCCACGAACTTGCCCTTGACCGCATTCATCGCCTGGACTTCGAGTTGAACAAGCTTGTCTGAATTGGCCTGCGCTTCCTTGAGTTTGGCGAACTCATCATCCGTGAAACCATCCCGCTTCATCAGGGTTTCCAGGGCCACCGCCTCGCCATCAGGGCGAGGCTGCGCATTGCCCGCCGCGACGAAATCCCAGTAAATGCGGTGATAGTCTTCAGGACGCGGAGCCTTCCCGTTACGAATATCGAGAATCTGCAGGTACTCGCGCTCGTACTCCGGGTTGGCCGTCACTACATAAGTCCGCCCCAGGCGGGTCAAATCGTCGGAGCTTTGGCGAAGTTCATCCGCCAGCAAGTAGGACTGATAACGCCTCTCGCTGACCTCGCGTGCATCATGGGCGGCTTGTTTGAGCGTCACGAAGGTGTAAAGCAGGCCTGAAAATGTCGCCACTATCGCAACCAGCACGTATTGGATCGCTCTCGATGTGTTGGCTAATTTCATTTCTATATTCCTGAATCTGGATTTACATGCCCGCAATGGCGATAGCTGCACAGAGGGTTGAGTCCCCGGCAGCCCTGAGCGCCTGACCTGCGCTCAACTGCATTGCGAAATGCTCTAAAGGCATTTGAGATGGCGTAGAAGACTTACCCGACTCCAACCTGGCGATCCTCACCAGGTAAAGAGCCAGAGTCGGGCAACACAACGTGCGGCTATTGCGGTTTGGCGAAAAACGCCAACAGTGTCGCGCTCATGGCCCGCGCACCCGCTGCAATCGCCGGTAGCTCGACGACGAACTTCGGGCTGTGGTTCATGGCCGGCGCCAGTCCTTTCTCGATCAGGTTGGCATAGGCATCGGGGAGCCCTCCCCCCACCTCGACAAACATGATTTTGGTGTCGGGAAAAGGTGTGGCGAGCATGTGAAAGTCTTCCGACCCCATTGCAGGCGGCAAGCCGTTCAATACCTTGTCGGCACCCAGTTGGCGCACCAAGGCGGCACGGACAGTGACGGTCGCCCCCGCGTCGTTGACCAACGGCGTGGAGTGCCCCTTCATGGTGTACACAGGCTTGCGTTCGGCGGGCATATCGTTCATGTCCAACACACCGGTGTTGACCGACTTGATACCCGTGATCATCCGCTCGCGGACACGCTCGTCGTACCAACGCAAATTGAGCTTGAGTGAAGCGCTGTCGGGAATGATGTTGTTGCTGGTTCCCGCCTGAAAGGCGCCCACCGTCAACACGGCCGGCTCGGCCTGATTGACCATGCGACTGACGATGGTCTGATAACCCATCACCGCCATGGCCCCCATTACGACGGGGTCTTTTGCCGTGTGCGGCGCCGAACCATGCCCGCCCACCCCAGGCAACACAACGTCGAGCTGATCGGTGCCCGCCAGTCGCTTGCCCTCACGGACCGCGACACTGCCAGCCGGATAAACCGGGAACACATGGGCCGCCAGCAGGACGTCGGGTTTGGGAGCGAAGTCGTAGAGGCCGTTCTGCACCATGGCGTTGGCCCCTTCGATGATCTCCTCGGCAGGTTCAGCCACCAGCACGAGGGTTCCGGACCAATGATCCTTGAGCTGGGTCATGACTTTCGCCACCTCCAACAGCCAGGTGGTATGGGCATCATGACCACAGGCGTGCATCACCGGCTGGTTGGGATCCCCAAGCCAATTTGCGCTTTTGGTGCTTTGGTAAGGCAGCCCCGTTGTTTCTTTCACAGGCAGTGCATCCATGTCGGCCCGATACATCACCACAGGCCCTGGCCCATTGCGAAAAATGCCCACCACACCGGTCTTGCCGATGCCGCTCTTGACTTCAAAACCTCGTGCCTTGAACTCATTGGCCACCAACGCCGAGGTTTCTTTCTCCTGAAAAGCGAGTTCCGGATTCTGGTGCAGGTGTTTGAACACTTCGATCAGATGCGGCTCGTCCTGGGAGACCAGCGCATTGATCTGTTGAGTGACATCTGGGTCTGCGGCCTGCACAGAGCAAGTGCTCAAAGCGATGGCGAGCGAGCTCAAATAAAAACGAAATGGCACAGAAACATCCTCTTGTGCTTGATGGGCAGAGGGAGTTCGCCTGATCAAGGGCTCCCGTTCTTTCATTGGATTGCTCATAAGAAAATGCGGACGGCGAATGACCATCCGAGCGCAAACGCGCTTAGCGGCTTGCGCTCCTGAGCTTTTCGTAACCCTGACGCATGTCGCCGGCCCACCCATCGATGGCTGACTTGACGTCATTGACGGTTAGCCGCTGCTTGTCATTCTCGAGTTCGTGCGCGGTACTTTTGCGTACCACCTGTGCCAGCAGTCTGTGGCTGTTCCCGTCGAGAAACTAAGCCTCCGTAGCGATTTCCACTGTCTGATCACGCCCCCCGGCGGCGGTGTTCACGGTGGCGGCGAGAAACCACAGCGGCAGGAACTCATAAGGCTTCAGGCCTTCGTTATGTGTTGACACGGCGGTGATGGCCGGACGCATAACGATGGTGTCGGGCCCCGGAGCGTTGACCAGCTTCAGTTTTTTGCCGAACTCGCGCTTGAGGGCTTCATCGAAATACTGAGTGATCGATTGCAGTGTCTGGCCGGAAATGACAGCGGTGGTTATGGGCGCGGGATAAAGCTGGCTGGGTTCAATGTAGATCCGGGTGTAGGTCGAAAAGTCTGCCTGGGCATCGACCCAGCGCATCACGGGCTTGCCCGACGCGCTATCGCCAGGTTGCAGATGACTGTAATCCCGCAGAAATCCCGAGTATTGGCCAGGGTCCACTTGCGAACCTGCGCAACCCGTCAGGCCTACAGTTGCCGCCCACAATAGTCCATTGAGTAACATCGCTCTCATTGCATAAGACTCCATTTCAGAATGTCGACAGCGCCCTGAGCACATAGGCCCAGCACCGTCTTGCATGGCTTTGATCACGAAGTCGTGGGTGCCGTGCATCGAAGCACGGGTTCGGAGTTCCGGGAATTGATCCATGGAAACCGGCCCCGCGCGCCCTATGCCAGCAACAGATGGGCGAACCCACTCAGGTGGGCTCGCGCCGACTCATTTACCCAGGCGCCGGATTTCCGCAGGCGTGAAATCGGCTTTGACCATCGGCGCACCGTAGGCGACCTTCTGATTGACCTCGTTGGTCATCTGGGAAACCCCGTAGCGCCCCGAAATCAGGTCGTAAGTGGTTTCGGCAACAGTGGTCGGGACCTGTACGTCGTACAACATCGCGTAGTGCGCTTCGAACAGGCGCCACAACTCGCCGCGGGTGTCATACATGTCCGAAGCCAGGATCTGCCACGAGTCTTCGTCGATGTAGAAGCGGCGTTTGCCGTAGACATGGCGCGCATCGGGTTTGAGTGTTGCCTCGATGACCCATACGCGGTGTTTCTCATAACGCAGCGGATCCGCACTCAGATGCCCGGGCTTGAGCAGATCGGCGTACTTCAGGGATTTGCTGTTCAACTTGTAGGCGTTGTACCCCACCAGCAACTCCTGCTTTCCGATCAGCTTCCAGTCGTACCGGTCCGGTGCTCCGTTGAAGCCGTCGGTCCCGTCGCTGGTGATCTGGCCAAAGCTGTAGCGCGCGCTGCTGTCATAGGAGACGGTGGGCGCGCGGCGTACGCGGCGTTGCCCCGGCAGGTACTGCCAGGCCGAACGCGCCTCTGTGACCTGGTTCATCGGTTCGTGAATCAGGGTCACTTCGCCTGCGTAGCGCGAAGGCGTCAAGGTCTGCGCGCGATAGAAATAGAGCAGGTTATCTTGGGGATCGAGATCCTTGATCCGGTCGCGGAATGCAGCCACCTGGTTGTAGGTCACAACGGTGGATTGTCCTTGGTCCTGAACGGTGGCCGACGCGATCTCTCGAACGAAAGAGCCACCGCGATAACGGGTCAAATGGTTCCAGAGCACTTCCAAAGGTTCAGTGGGCTCTGCAAAGGGAATCCCGAAATTGTAGTTTTTCAGGCCGTACCCGCTGTCGGCCAACTCGACCTTACCCAGGTTAGCCTTCGCTTCATCCTGATCGGTCTTGGGAATCGTGGCGGTACGATGGGTCGGATACACCGGCATGCGATAGTCGGGGAACCGCGTGAACATGGCCACCTGGCCCGGCGTCAGGACACTCTTGTATTGACCGACATTATCCTTGGTCACGGTATAGAGCGGTTTCTCCGCAGCGAACGGATCGGCATAGTCGCCGTTCGCGCTGACGGGAGCCGCGTTGGCGGCGATGCCCCCCGTCCAGGCCGGAATGCTGCCATCGCTATTCCCTGCTTTCTCCGACCCCATGGGTGTCAGTTTCGCACCGATCAACCCAGGGTCGTTCTGTTTGGCTTGGACAATGGCGCAGGCGGCCATCAAGGCCAGAACGAGCGGCAATTTCTGTGTGATGTTTTTCATTAGAAGCTCACCTTGAGATTCACCGAGGCGAAATCGCGGTCATCGATGGTGGAGAATTTGTTGTTTCCAAGGAATTCGTTGTAGGCAAATTCCAGCGAGTAATCGTTGCGGTAGTCGAAGGTCAATGTCAGACCCACGGCTTGTTGACCTTCCTGGAAATTGGGGCCATAGCCCTCGACGTCATGTCGCCAGTTGATGGCGGGGGTGATGACCGTTGCCGGCAGAAACTCCTCATAGGAAAGACCTGCGCGCAGGCGATACCCCCAAGAGAAGTTGGTATAGATGCCATCGGTGTTGCAGTAGTCGGCATTCATCTGCGCGACTTGCGCGGCGTTCAGACCGCCAGCGCCGGCACCGACGCAGGAAGTGGCGACACCGGTGGTGGGCAAGGTACGTCCGTAGCCGCCGGCGCGACCGAAACGCTCCCCATCCATGTCATCGATCCAGTTGAACCCCACCTCTCCCGCCAGTGAAAGGCGGTTGGCCCCCATGACGTTGGAAAGGGTGTCGACCGCGCCAAGGCTGAACTGCCAAAGCGGTTTGCGCGCATAACCGTCGACTTCGGAACCTCGGGCCGCCGCCAGTTGCGCAGGCGTCAACGGCAGGATCGGCGTGGTGTTCGAACCCGCCAGCAGTCCGACGAAATCCGCGCCGTTGTAGGCCAGCGGCATGTTGGGCCGATAGCTCAGTTCACCGAAGGTGGCGGTGGTGCCGATGATGCCGCTCAGGCTGGCGCCGAAGAGACGGATGTCCTCGGGGTAGACGTTTGAGTAGTCGCCGGTATTGATGTTGACGTTGGCCCCCGCCGGCGCCTGGCGGGCAATGACGCCCTGAAGCTGTGGAGTCCTGCTGTGGTAGTTGATGTAGTACAGCCCCAGATCGGCATCATGCAACGACTCGATGGTGTAGTGCATGGCAAGGCCGTACTGGCCGGTATCACTGGGGTAGTCCGTGGACGTGCGTCGCAGATAGCGTTCACGCTGCGCGTTGGCGGCACCCGCTGCGGGATTGAAGTCCTGCAGGGATTGGGCCGTGGTGCCGGTGCCGCCGGCGATCATGTAGTTGTTCTGGCAGCCTTCCTGCAGGTTGTCGGCAATACTGAAAAAGGTGCCGCAACCATCGAATACCGAAGGACGGAAGTTGTACTGCCAGAACCCTTCCAGGCTGACCGAGTCGCTCAAGTCAAAGTTGAAGCTGATCATCTCGACGGGCAACTGCCCTTCCTTGAGCTCCACCCCCGGCCGGTTGAAGGCCGAGACGTCGAGGGGGTTGATCGCGTTGACACCGTTCTGAATGAACAATGCCTCGCCCCAACTCAGCACTTGATTGCCGAATTTGACGTTCAACGAATGGTCGGCAATGTTGAAGTCCTTCCAGACATAAGCATCCAGTACTTCGAATCCTTTGAATCGGGCGAGGTCCTGCCAGCCGGAATCATTGAATTTCTCGTAGTCACCGTTGCCTGTCTCCAGGGCATGGTCATACCAGTATTTGAAACGAACGAAGGCGCCCTGCGAACCATCGTTCAGATCGAAGTCGGTCAACCCTTTGAACACCGTCGAGAGGGTGTCGCCCTTGCTGAAGTTGAGCTTGCCGTTATCGGCGTTGTAGTTAACGCCGGTGCCGGTTTTCCCGATAGTGGCTGCATCCGCGGCCGTCATCTGGAACTTGTCGGCATTTTTCAGCGCCCAACTGGTGCCCAGACTGAGTGTGGTGTTAGTGGTCAGCCCCCAATCATCGTTGACCTGCCAGGTTGTTGCATTGACAGACTGGCTGCCGATGGCAACGCCCAATGCAAGCAGGTGCGGATAAGGAAGCGATGTTTGACGGCGGGCTCTGCGGGTGATTGAGACTTGCTTCATGTGTTGACTCACCTGTTATTTTTTTATTGGCGATGAGGCACTCAAGCGTCCGCCAGTCACTTGCAGGTGCTGGCGATAGTCCTAATAACGCAAAAAGCGAATGCCCCGCTGTAACCATGCGAGCAAACAACGCGCAGGCATGAGTCATTGGCTGACAAATAGTTTCCCCGGAGTGGGATGGCGCTCTCGGCATACCGGGACATTGCTGTGGGGCTGATCCGTGCATGCAGCCGGTGCCGGCCCGAAATCGGGCCGCAGCCCCTGCCGATTGCGCGTACAGGCGCGGCGCGTCATGCTGGAGATCCTTTTTCCCCTGGCAGTAGACGCAGTGATGGAGACCACCCCGCCACCCCCGACTCCAGGTGCCAGAACCACCCTGGCGTCGGTCGCACGCGCCATTACCAAAACCCTGGAGACGGACTACGGCATCGATCCGTTGCCCGTACTGATCGATCTGGGACTCGACCCGGCCATCCTGCAGGATAACGAACTGCGCATGGATCTGACCGACATCACACCCTTGTGGCTGCGCGCAACCGAACTCAGCGGCGACCCGAACGTCGGCATTCGGATTGCCAGGCGCCTTGCCCCCTCCGATCTGTACGGCATTGATCTGGCGCTCTATACCAGCGCCACGCTCGGCGACGCCGTGCGACGTTTCGTGCTCTTCCTTCCATTGATCACCACTGTCACCCGACTACACCTGTCGCAGGACGACAGGGGGGACTGGCGGATGGAAACCCGCCTCACCGGTGTGCGAGTGCCGGCCGATGCAGCACGGGATTGTTTCAACTATCACAACGTGAAGATGTTTGAACGCCAATGCTCCTCAAAGGCCCCGGACTTTCTGCGCAGACTGGAACTCCCCCGCTCCCGGCCGGCCGACCCGATACCCTGGCTGAAGTTGGGCGTTGAGGTGCTGTTCGGGCAATCTTGCTCAACGTTGGTCTTCAAGCGTGAGGCATGGGATAAAGCCCTGCCAGGTGCCAACGCGCACTGGCTGGTTCGAGTTGAACAGCCGATTCTGCAGCACCTTGCCCGGCTTGGTGCACCTGTACCGCTCAGCGCATTGCGGGCAGGCCTGGCCGAAATACTCGGGCAGGAAGTCAGCCCGCAACATCTGGCCGACGCGCTGACGCTGCCCTTCGAATGCGTGAACCTTTCCCTGGCCCAGCAAAAGACCACCTTTGCAAAACTGCTTGATCAAACCCGAGAGACGCAGACGCTCAACCTTCTGGCCTTGCCCGACCTGACGCTGGACCAGGTCGCCAGTCGTGTGGGTTTCAGCTCCAAAAGCAGCTTGATCCGGGCGTTTCGACGGTGGAAAGGCATCACCCCGCTCAGTTACCGAAAACAGATCGGTTAACGGCAGCCGATTCGGCTCTCAGTATTCTTTTTGTCAGTTGAAGACATGCGTATGCGTCTGAGGCCCTACAGAATTTCGATCGTTATCGTCCAGGCATGCGTGATGCCGACTGCGCTACCTGCAGTTGAGTAACGGGTTGAATCAAGGGAGACAGGGAAATGAAAGTTCCATTCTGGGTCGCACCGGTGCTGCTGGGCAGTTGGCTGCCCCTGCTGGCAACGGCGGCAACCGGCAAGCCACCGTTTCCTGAACAGGTGCGCGTCGATACCGGGTTGCTGCAAGGTGTCGCCAAACAAGAGGTACTCAGCTTCAAGGGCATTCCCTATGCCACGCCCCCCATCGGTGAATTGCGCTGGCGGGCGCCGCAACCGCCCAAGGCGTGGGACGGCGTGAGAAGCGCAGACGCTTTCGGTCCAGAGTGCATGCAAGTCGACAAGGTGGCCATGTCGGAAGATTGCCTGACCCTGAACATCTGGCGACCGGCCGCCGCCAGCACCCAACCACTGCCGGTGATGGTATGGATCTACGGCGGCGTACTGGTTCATGGCGCGACATCCCTCTACCCGGCGGATGCCTTGGCCGCGCAGGGCGTTATTGTCGTCAGCATGAATTACCGCATGGGACGCCTGGGGTTCTTTGCGCACCCCGCTCAAGAAAAGGACGCGCCGGATGAAGTGCACGGCAACTATGGCTTCCTCGATCAGCAGGCAGCGCTTCAATGGGTGCAGCGCAACATTGCCGCATTCGGCGGCGACCCCGGGCAAGTGACGCTTTTCGGCGAGTCGGCCGGGGGTGGTTCGGTTCTGGTGCATCTCACCTCCCCTTTGTCCAAAGGGCTGTTTCAGCGCGCCATTCTGCAATCGCCCGGCATTCCGACCGCCAGCATGACGGCCCTGCCGTTGACCTCACTTGAACAGGCCAGGCAGCGCGCGCTGGACTACGCCCGCTCGCAAGGCATCCACGGCGACGGTGCGCAAGCGCTGGCGGCGCTGCGCAAACTGCCCGCAGAAAAACTGGTGCAAGGCACCTCGGCGTCTGAAGTGATGGCCGGGCTTTCCCGTGGTGTCCCCGTCAGCGGCGTCGCTGGCGCCATCCTCGATGGACGCATGATCATCGAGTCGCCGGAACAAGCACTGGCTGCGGGGCATCAGGCCAAGATGCCTGTACTGGTCGGCGCCAACAGTCGAGACCTGGGGATCGGCGATGCCAAGAGCAAGGACGAACTGTTCGCGCGTTTCGGTGAGGCTTCCGATGAAGCCAGGCGGCTGTACGACCCGAGCGGTGAACAAGCGCTGGAGGAACTGAAGAGCGATGTCCTGGCCGACGAGACGCTGATTGAACCCGCCAGGCACTTGGCGGACGAAGTGGCCAGGTCAGGGCAACCGGTCTGGTTGTATCGCTTCGGCTATGTCGCCGAAGTCCTGCGCGGCAAACAAAAGGGTACGTTGCATGCCCTGGAGATTCCTTACACCTTTGACTTGCCGGCTGCGTTGGTCGGCAAGGGCGTCACTGCCGACGACAAGGCCATGGGCCGTCTTGCCAGTGCCTACTGGACGGCATTCGGCAAAAGCGGCGACCCCAATGGTGCAGGCAGGCTGCAATGGCCCCGGCACGATCCGGCGATCGATCGACTGATGCATTTCACTAATGAGGGCCCTGTCGTCGGGACCGACCCACTCAAGCCGCGCCTGGATCTGGTCGCTGGGCAACGGGCGCATCAGTGACCGCCTGCGTCCTGTGAGCTGCCCGGGCCTGCGCCGGCCCCGGGCCGTTCGAAAAGTCAGTGTTTGAACAGCGCCTTGCGGTAAGCCAAAGGGGTCATTGCTTTCCAGCGCCGAAAAGCCCTGATCAGGCTGCTTACCTTGCTGTAGCCGACCCGCGAAGCAATCTGCGCCAGGCTCAACCCCGGCATGGCCAGCAGATGCAGCGTTTGCGCTTCGCGTGTTTGATCCAGTAGCTGGCTGAACGTGACGTGCTGTTGTCCCAGCGACTGTTCCAGGCTCTGTGGAGAGATACCCAGATCGGCGGCGAACTGTTCCAGGCTCAAGGGCCGGTCCAGTCGATCAATCAAGCGAGTGCGCAATGCACTCAACGGCAGAGGTGCCCCCAGTCGCGCAAGTTGGCGCAGGATCGGCTGCTCGACTTGCGCCAGCAATTTCGCGTTCGTCCCCAGTATCGGCTTGTCCCAGATGTCGGCGTGAAAAACCATCGAAGCATGGCCGCGACCAAAATGGATCGGTACGCCCAAGGCCTGCCATGGCGTCGGGTCGACGGGGTGCGCACGGGTCAGTTCAATCCGACGCAAGAAGCGCCTTGCCGTCATTTGGCACTGCCGCTCGAACAGGTGGATTTGCGCATAGATGAAAAAATCCCTGGCGGGCGCCGAGGGTTCGCCACCGCTTTTGAGGTGATAACTGAGCACCCAGTCACCATTGCAATCGCGCTGCACCCTGCCTTCGGTGGCGGTGGTGAGCAGCACGAGGAGCTGGGCGAAGCGCTGGACCGCCTCACCCAGCGTTGCGCTCGCATAGAGCGCCAGATCGATGCCATACAAATCCGCCGGCGCGATGTGCCGGGCGATACGCAGGCCGAACTGTTCCTCTGCGGTGAGTTTGACGCACAGCGCCCACAGCTGGCTGAAATCGGGCAGAGGGATGCGTTGCTCATCGGTCGACAGCGCGCCGGATGCGAAACCGGCACTCTGCAACACGGCGCTGGCGTCGATGCCGTACTCGGCTTCCAGTCCTCTGGCAATGCAGCGAGCCACCGTCGCCAGCGTGGTATGGGATACATCGGCTGAAAGGCTGAAACTCATGGGCACGGGTTTGGCGGTCGAAAAAAAAGCGTCCCGCCTGATCGACGGGACGCTCAATAAGAGTGGTGTTCAAGGTCAATGGCAGGTGCTGCTCAGCGACGCTCGATCACACACTCACTGCCATACTCGAGCACCAAGATTGGCACCGGCGAGCGCATTCATGTGAGGCGCCAACCGACAAAAAATTAACCCTGCCCGCCCTTTCCGTCACGCAGCTCGCTGGGTGTGGTGCCATACCAGCGGCGAATCGCACGGGTGAAACTGCTGACTTCACTGTATCCCAGTTGATCGGCGACTTCGGCGATTGACAGAGGGCTGTCCAGCAAGAGGTCATGGGCCAGGTAGCGTCGATGGATATCGATCAGCTCGCTGAAACTCCAGCCATCGCGCAGCAATGCCCTGTGCAGGGTGCGAGCGGTCATGTGCAGCCGTTCGGCCATGTCTTCCAGATTGATGCCTGTGCGCAGCTCCTGCAGTACGGCACTGCTGGCCATTTCCAGCAAGCTGCCTTTGGCGGTCTGGCAGGCGTAGTCATCCATGGACTCTTCCAGGGCCTTGCGCACGCTGAGCGGGCCTGCCGGTCGTTCGAACTGCAGCGCCTCGACGTCCAGCACCATTTCATCGCGTGGTGCGGCGAAATACACCGGCCTGTCGGCCAGGCGCTGCCAAGGGCCAGCGTCGACGGGGGGCGGACGCCGCAGGTGGATCTCAATGATCGGGTTCGGCGCGCATATCCAGCTGCGCAAATGATGGATCTGCCTGGCGCACCAGTAGTCGACCTCCTCCACCGCCGGTCGCAGTTTTGCAGGGGCCTGCAACTCGAAGCGCAGCGTGCCGGGTTGCTGATCGAAGTGAAGTTGGAGGTGACTGGCCACCAGCGGCCAGAAGCGCTGCATCATGTGCAGGGCCTCCAAGCGTGTAGGCGCCAGCTGCATCAGATAATTCAAGCCGAGCAACTGGCCCAGGTCCGCAGGCCTTGCGGCGGCCACGCCAATGGCAGGGTCATCGTCCAACGCTCGCGCGCACTCCCAGAAGTGTCGCGAAAGAAACGCCGGCAGCCGCAGATACGGTTGGCGCAATGCCGACAACGGGAAATTCCAGCGCTGCTGCAGCGCCTGCATCGATGTTCCCCGCGACTCCAACAAGCGAATCCCCGCCATGACCGTCGAAGGCGAAAGCGAAAGGCGGTCGCGGTGATTGGGGTAATTATTTGTCAGCCAAGGATTCATCTCTGCTCACCGGTTGCCTGCAAGTTTCTTCAGGGCCACGTCGTTGCGCGGCCTCAGGGGATCCCCCTCATGCGAGAACAAAAATAACAGGTGAATCAAAGAAATGAAGCATAAATCAGCCAGCGCCCCCCAGGACAACACGAATCGAGCCGAGGGCCATTGGGGCCTGAATGACTGGACCGACACCCACACGGGGATGTACTGCAGACGCGACATGCTCAAGGCACTGGCTGTGTTGGGGGCCACCGGCCTGTCGACCGGTCTCGCGGCCGGACCGCTCTGGACCAGCCCGGCGGCACTGGACGAAGAGGCAGCCTACAAACTGGGCATGCAAGCCTATGTCTATGGCTATCCGTTGATCTATTTCGCACGCCTGCGCTATTCGCGCATGATGGATGGCGACCCGATGATGCGGGTTCGCCAGACCTGGGGGCAATGGCTGCACCGCAATGTGCCCGTGACACCGGACATCGCCGGTGCGCCGCAAACGGATACGTTGTATTCCAGTCTATGGCTGGACCTGCGCGCGCAGCCTTACATCGTCACCATTCCCCGCATGGACGATCGCTACTGGAGCGTTCAGTTCTGCGATCTGTTCGGGTCGACCTTCGGTCTTCCGAGCCGGCGCAGCCTGCCCCAGGGCGGACGTGTAGCGGTGGTCGGCCCTGACTGGAACGGCATGCTGCCTGTCGATATCGATCTGGTTGTCCGTGCGAAGATCCCGCAAACGTTCAATGTCATGCGCATCTTCTTTGCGAACGAACAAGACCGTCTGAAGGTCATCGACTTTCAACAGCGCTTCGTCGTCGCGCCGCTGTCAGACTTTCTGGCCGGCACGGACTCCGTTCCCGGGGTCGAAGCCGAGCTACCTCGCCCGCCATTGCCGACGGAAGACCCGCTGGCCGATTTCAAGATCCTGCAGGACATGTGGCAGGAATGCCCACCACCCATGGAAGACGCCACCCTCGTCAACCGTTTTGCCAGCCTTGCATTGGCCCAGGGGCAGCATGGTTTCGAGCACCTCTCCCCCGAAGTCCAGAGAGGCCTCAAGCGCGCCGAGCAGGATGGACGCCAGACGGTGATTCAGGCATCGCGGGCGCTGGCCGGAATGCATACCGCCAACGGCTGGACGCTGCCCAAACGGACCCTGGGCTACTTCCATGACAACGACTACCTGTATCGGGCTTCAGTGGCTTTGGCCGGTACAGTGGCGTTGCCCGTGACCGAAAACCCTTACCACGTCTTGCAGAAGGATGGCTCCGGCGCCCTGCTCAACGGTGACGTGCGTTACACGTTGCATTTTTCCGCCGACCAGATACCCGATGCCGAAGCCTTTTGGTCGCTGCACGCCTATACCGCCAAATACACGGTCATCGATAACCCGATCCACCGCTATGCCATCGGAGATCGCACGGCCGGTTTGAAATACGGCAGCGACGGCAGCCTGGATATTTATGTCCAGGCCGAGGATCCGGGCGCGGACAAGCGCGCCAACTGGTTGCCGGTCAAGAAGGGCGATCTTTTCTGGTTGATGGTGAGGGCCTACGAGCCACGCGGCTTGATGAAGGAGCTGCGCTGGGACGGTCCGACGCTGATCAGGCTCGGCTGATCGCTCTGCCCTTTGCAGACGACCGGCGTTGCCTCCCGGCAAGGCCGGCGCCTTTTATCCGTACGACGGATTGAACCTCGGATGGAAGCGATCCTGCGGGCGGTACATTTTTTGTCAGTTGAGGATTGGTGGTCAGGCACCGGCAGCGCCGATGCTCCGGATCGAGCAATTGCGACCATCGCAATCCGATAAGAACGCCCCTCCGCTCTCAAGGAAAGATCCATGCGCAAACCTGTCTCCCCCCGCGCCCTCACCTGCATGGCGCTCTGCTTGTGTTCACTGGCCGTATCGGCGGACGACAGTCCTGCCGTGCGAGTCGACGCGTTCAACTTCATCCGTGCAGAAACCGATCTGTACTTTAAGAGAACCGTCGAGAAAGGCGGGTTCGGTGCCCTGATACATGAACGCGAACCGACCGCAATCGAAAAGCAGACCGTGGTGAGGATGAACCGCGACACCCTGTACACCTCAGGGGTTTTCGATCTGGACGCAGGGCCCGTCAGCATCACCTTGCCCGAGGCCGCAAAGCGCTTCATGTCACTGCAGGTGATTTCCCAGGATCACTACACCACCGAGGTGACCTATACCCCAGGGCGTCATACCTATGACCGGGACAAGGTTGGCACCCGATACGTATTTATCGTCGTGCGCACGCTGGTCAACGCAGGGCAGCCGGACGACGTCAAGGCCGCTCAGCGCTTACAAGACGCCATTGGTGTCGAACAGGCCAACAAAGGCCGATACGAAACCGTGGCCTGGGATGCGGCTTCACAGACAAAAGTCCGCCAGACCCTAGAGACATTGTCCTCGTTCGGCGGCGGACCGCACATGTTCGGCACCCGCGAGGAGGTCAACCCGATCGCGCATCTGATGGGCACGGCCGCGGGCTGGGGAGGCAACCCGGATTACGCGGCCAAATACGTCAGCGTGTTCCCGGAGCACAATGACGGCCGCACGCCCTACAAGCTGACGGTCAAGAATGTCCCCGTGGACGGTTTCTGGTCATTGAGCGTCTACGACCGCAATGGCTACTTCGAAAAAAATGCGCTGGGCGCGTACTCGCTCAACAACCTCACCGCCAAGCCCGACAGGGACGGCGCCTACACCATTCAGTTCGGCGCATGCCAGGCCACGACGCCCAATTGCTTGCCCGTCACCGCCGGCTGGAACTACGTCGTGCGCCTGTATCGGCCTCGCCCTGAAGTCCTCGATGGGCAATGGAAGTTTCCTGAAGCGCAACCTGCCCAGTGATGCACAACCGTCGCCCGGACCATTCCATGTCTCTGTACCCAAACAAACATTGCGTCTTTTTTTCCCTGTTGCTGGGCATGTCATGTGAAGGACAAGCCGCCGATGACGGCGCTCGTGCCTATCAATTGGCGCCTGTCGGCACGAAGATGCTGACCGTTCACGGCATTGCCACCCGCGGTAACCAGTCGGCTGCGCCTGGGTCGGTCATCCGCGGCAGCGAAGTCGATGTCAATGTCGGCGTTCTGCAGTACACCGAGGTCGTGGATCTTGCAGGGCATGCCACCGCTGTTTTCGGTGTGCTGCCGTTCGGAGAGGTCGAGGCGACGGTGGAGTTGCCAAGGCAATCGCTTTCGACGTCCAGCTCGGGTCTTGGCGATGCGCAACTGGGGGTGGCGTTCGGCTTGATCGGGTCGCCGGCATTGTCCGTCGAGGAGTACGTGAAGTATCGCCCGGGATTTTCCCTCGGCATTCTCGGCAAAGTATTCTTGCCCACCGGTGAGTACGACTCGAACAAAGCCGTCAACTTGGGCACCCACCGCTACGCTTGGCAGTTGGGGGCACCCATGTCCTATGCGCTGGGCAACTCCTGGCTGGATCCATCGCTGACCACCTTCGAACTGCTTCCGGCCGTGATTTTCTACAGCGACAATCATTCGCCCTACGGTGCCAGGCGCAAGTCCCAAGCACCGTTGTACGGTGGTGAGGCTCACATCACCCACAACTTCGCCAGCCCATTCTGGATGTCGGCGGACATGCTGTTCTGGCGTGGCGGCGAAACCCGCACGGACGGAGAGAATGACGACAATGCGCAGCGATCCTTATCACTGGGGGTGACGGCCGGTCTTACGCTCTCCAGGAACGCCTCGATCAAGCTGACCTATGGGGAAGCTGTTGACCGCAACGAGGATGGCGTGGAAGGCAAACTCGGTCGAGTCATTTATTCCTATTTGTTCTGAAATGGCGACTGCGGGATCTCTGACACCCGTCAAGCATAGACGAGGGCCTTGTTGTGAAAGGCGAACGGCTCAGTGCAATTGGCTTGAAATGCCGATCACCCCTTTCATCGGTGATCGGCAGGGTGTTCCCTCCTCCCCCTGGGCTTCAGGCACCCGATTCAGGATCGCTGGCAGGCATGCCGCGGGGTGTCTCTACGTCGCCGCTGCGCTCGGGGTTCCGGTGAGGCTTGCCGGCGCCGCCGAGAGCGCCCGTGCTTCCCGGTTCGGGATGCTCTGTCGCTACCGCGTTTGCGGCATCGACGTCGGCCATGTCTTCGTCGACCGGAGCTTCGTCATCCGGCGGCAACGGCGGTTGCGGTTCACTCCGTCCCGGATCGTGCCCGGTCTCGTTGTCCGTTGTGCGGGTAACGGCCTGCTGCGATTGATTGCCTGGTGCGTTCTCGTCAATGTCCATCATGCCTCTCCGGCTGCGGCGCGGGAATTCCGTGCATAGAGGTGAGAAGCCACGGGGCGCCGCAAGTGCAGCGCAATGGACGAATGGCGCACACAAGAACCCGGCCAGAGGCCGGGTTTCGCTTATCGTCTGTCATCCGAAAGCGGCGTCGGCTCATCCGCTTCCGGCGTGACCCTTTCAGCCGGATCCCGCCAGTCCTGCGGACGATCATCCGGTGGATTCTTCAACGGGTCGTACTTGTCGGGATCCTCAGGATCCAGTGTCGGCTCCTCCGTACCGGGTTCAGGTTTGGAGGGAACAGAACCTTGCGCTTGGTCTTCGAAACTCGAATCGGTAGACATAACCACCTCACCCATGAAGCCCCGGATAATCCGGGCCGTACAGGTTCGAAGCCGCGAGGCTTGCCGAGTGCGGCCGAACAGATGAACGGGCGAAGGAAAACGTGCTCATGTCGTGCCGGACTCTTGAGGAATGACGGAGATCTTGCCGTTACGCTCGATGATCGCAAACTTGATCTGTTCGATCCTCTCGATGCCCTGACTGGAACGGGCCGCTTCCATGACGTCCGCTTCCACCAGCCGCGCGTGCCGCAGGCGGCGGTGCAACAGTTTGCCGTGCTCGACGATGATCGTCGGTTCGCCGTCAATCAGCCGTGACACCCGAGCCGAGCGCTGTTTCAGCAGGGAAAAGCCCACATCGATGGCGATCAGCGTCACGATCACCAGCATCGCATTGGTCAGAGAGAAATCGTCCCCCAGCAAGGCCTGCTGAGTGGCCTCACCAATGATCATCAGCAACACGAAATCGAATGTCGTCAGCTCCGCCAGCGAACGCCTGCCGGCAATCTTGAACAGCACCATCAGGGCCACATACATCGCCGCCGCACGCAAGACCGAGTCCATGGGGCACCTATGGAAAAATGAATTGGACGAGCGTCACACCGTCGGAACCCGGCGTAGTGATATGGCTGCGGAACAAGCCCAGACCGTCACCGCGCAGGGTCAGGTAAAGGCTGAGCTCCCCTTGCGTATCCGCCTGCAACCAAAGGTGCAGACCGTTGGCCGAACTGCGGCTGCGTACCGGTTCCGGCTGCAGGGTCTCGATGCTGAAACCCTCGAGCAGGTCACCGGTCAGCTCCAGCTCTACGGTTGCTTCCGGCGCCGCCGCCATGCTGATCTTCATCGAGTTGGTCGAGCCGTTGCGATGGAACATCTCGTACCCCACCCGGACATTGCCGTCCGCCGAGCGCACCTCCCGGGAGCTGATCATCCCTCGGGAAAACAGTCCCGCCAGGCCCAGCAGCACCAACAGCACCAGGACATACCAGCCGCAGCGCTCGAAGCGCCAAACCTTCAGTTGATAGGCCATGTCCTCACGGATCGGCGCCTGCCGGCTACGCAGATCCGGATGGTCGCCGTCGTCACTCATGAGCAGCCCCCTCGTCGTCTTGCGCCATACAGCGGTGAAATCGCCGCACCCCCATCAGCGCGAACTCCGTGGCCGCGGCCTGCACCTCGCAACGGCTGCCCGAGAAGTGCATCTCGCGGCTGAAGACCCATTGTCTGTCCGCCGCCTGAAAGGCCCAGGCGAAACACACCGTACCGGCGGGAATGCCGTCGACGTCGTCCGGCCCCAAAATGCCGGTGGTCGCCACCGCCACATTCGCCGTGCTGTCGCGCAAGGCCCCCACGGCCATTTCGCGGGCGACCTCGACGCTGGTCAGATTGAACCGGGAGATGGTTGCCGCGCGGACATGCAGCAGGCGTCGCTTGGCCTGGGGCGAGTACACGACGTAACCGCATTCGATGAGGTCGCCGCTGCCCTGCACTTCGGACAACACCATCACGATCATGCCGGCCGTACAGGACTCGGCGGTGGTCAGGATCAGCGAATGCGTACGCAGATAATCGACAGTGTCTTTGGCAATCGACATGGCGGTTTCCCGAAGAGAGTGCTGTCCGGTTGACCTTCGCAGGTACGCTTGAGTTGCGCCCGCGTATCCGCGAAATCAATCACCGATCCTGTTCGGCGGCCTTGTCCTTCTGGATCTGCAAGGAAGCCTTGCTTTTGTCGCCGTCCTTGTTCGGCGCATCGTTCGAACCTTCAAAACAGCCCTGCAAGAGCAAAACCGAGCAAAGACCTACCCAGACACAGATTGTTTTCATGACCTTCTCCCGCTGAGTTGTCCCGTGGCGAGGGTTTTCGCCACGGGTCTGCTTGATCAGACGGCCGGCGGCACATCGCCGGCGCCCGGCGTCAGGATGACTTTGCGGCAGTCTTCCTGTTTCTTGTCGAAAATCCTGTAGCCCTCCGCCGCCTGCTCGAGGGAGAGCCGGTGGCTGATGATCGCGTCCGGCTGCAGCCGGCCCGTTTCGATATGCCCCAGCAACTCGGGGAGATAGCGCTGCACGTGGGTCTGGCCCATCTTGAAGGTCAGGCCCTTGTCGAAGGCGTCGCCGAACAGGAAACCATGGATAAACCCGGCATACACGCCCGGCACGCTGACCACGCCGCCCCGACGCACCGCCGCGATGCACTGCCGCAGCGCCTTGCCGCTGCTGCCTTCGAGCTTGAGCGTGGCCAGCATGGTTTCGGTGGCGCTGCCCTTGGCCTCGAACCCCACTGCATCGATTGCGGCGTCCACACCCCGGTTGCCGGGCGTCTGGCTGATGATCGTATCCGCCGGGTCATCGTCGTCATCGAAGTTGATCGGGATAACGCCGTAGGTGCGTCGCGCGTAGTCCAGTCGGTACTGATGGTGATCGACCATGAAAATGCGTTCGACGCCCAGCATCCGTGCGCAGGCCGCGCTGAGCAATCCCACCGGTCCTGCCCCGTGGATCGCAACGCTCGCCCCCTGCCCCAGATCCGCATTGATCACGGCCTGCCACGCGGTCGGAAGTATGTCGGACAGGAACAGGACCTTCTCGTCCGTCAGGGTTCCCGGCACCTTGAACGGTCCGGTGTTGGCCTTCGGCACCCGCACCAGCTCCGCCTGCCCGCCGGGAATGCCACCGTACATCCGGCTGTAACCGAACAACGCTGCCGGCGGCGGAATCCGTTTTTTGTTCATGGCCGCACCTGCACCGGTGTTGGTCGTCTCGCACGCTGCGTAGAGCGTTTGCCGGCAGAAAAAACAGTCGCCGCAGGCAATCACGAACGGGATCACCACCCGATCCCCACGCTGCACGGCGGTGACGGCGGGGCCGGTGTCCTCCACGATGCCCATGAACTCATGCCCAAAGATATCGCCGTGTTCGACGGTCGGGATCTTGCCCCGGTACAGGTGCAGATCCGAACCGCAGATCGCAGTGGCCGTCACCCGAAGGATGATGTCATCCGGTGCCTCGATGATCGGATCCGGTACTGTTTCGACTCTGACGTCATGAGCGCCGTGGTACGTCATTGCTCGCATGGTGGAATCCTCTGGCGTTGGAATTGAAGAAGTGCCTCTTCAGATTCCGAAGGACTCAGCCCCAGCGAGTTCACTCGGCACTGCGCATTCCGGATCAGCGGAGCGCAAGCCAGTGGGTTCGCGAGACCTTCATCGCTGACCTGCACCGTCCGATGATCGGCTCACGCTGGCGGTCCGGGACAGCACCCCGCCAGCGCCCCCCTGGCGTCAGCGGTGATCCGGTTTGTTCATCATCGCCCGCTTGATGCGCATCCAGTCCCGGTAAGCTTCCGTGCGCTTGGCATCGGCCCTGGCCTTGGCTTCGGAGAAGCGGCTCCACACTTGCGGCTCATCCATTCCGGCGTCGATGATCCGGTAGGCTTGCTCCTCCAGAAGATCCGCGTCGCGAAACATTTCGGTGTTGCGCGCAATCTCATCGTCCCACGCATGGCTGGTGCTCGGCCGCAGGATTTCCTCGCTCATCGCTTGCCTCCCTTTTCTACGTCAGGGCGGTGTTCGGCCGCCATAAGGCGCGTGCAGGGTTACTGAGCCCCTTGCCTGGCTCCTGAGGTTCTCCCTGCGCTCATAACAAGTGAGAGGGCTCGTGTGGAAAAATTCAGAAAGTCTGCCGGAAAGCTAAAAGGCACTGGAAAAAGCTGTACATATAAAATTCTTACGTACAATTTTTCACGTTGAGCGTGAAGTCAACGACTCGACGAACGTGCTCAACGTGGCGAGGCCCCATGGATTTTTCCGCTGAAAACCCGGAAACCATAGGTGTTGTAGATCAGGGTGACCGGCACCAGCACGGCGAACCCCACCAGCATGAACGCCTGACTCCCGGTGCTCGACGTGGCCGCTTGCAGGGTCAACCCGGGCGGGATGATCAGCGGGTACAGCGCGACGAGCATCAATCCGAACGCGAGGACAAAGACACCCAGCGCCGCGAACAACGGCATGCCTTGAAACCGGCTGCGAAAGCCCGCGGCGAAGCCCACCAGCAGACCGGCGAGCACCGACGCCGCCGGCAGCGCGATCAGCGGCGATTCGAGACGCTGGGCATACTGCCCGTGCAACGTGGTCGTCCAGGCCACCAGTCCCCCCAACAGCCCGACCGTCACCAGCGCCAGCACGCGCGCTTGATGCGCGCAACGCTGCTGCAGTTCATCGACAGTGCGCCAGTACAGCCAGCACGCCCCCAGCCACGTATAGCCGCACGCCAGCACCAGGCCGCAAAACAACGGAAACGGCCCGAGCCATTCCCAGCCATTGCCGCTGTACTGCCCGCCCTGATGCGGCACGCCCTGCACCAGCGCGCCGAGCACCACGCCCTGCCCCACGCTCGCCGACAGCGACCCGACCAGCAGCACGCCGTCCACCGCGCGCTTGAGCCGCTCGCTCGGCGCATGATCCCGGAACTCCAGGGCCACCGCGCGCAGGATCAAGGCCAGGAACATCAGGATGAACGGCAGATACAGAGCCGGCAGCAGGATCGCGTAGGCCAGCGGAAACAGCGCCAGCAACCCGCCGCCACCGAGCACCAGCCAGGTTTCATTGGCGTCCCAGATCGGCAGGATGCTGACGGCCATCGTCCGTCGGTGGTCGCTTCGGCGGGTCAACCCCAGCAGCACGCCGACGCCCAGGTCGGTGCCATCGAGCAGCACGTAGTTCAAGATCGAAAAGGCCAGAGCCGCCGCGCACAACAGTGTCATCACTTCAGTGTCCATGGCCACACGTCCTCAGGAGTGCCCGGTTTCGTCGGGCAGCGTCGGCTGCGGCCCGGGCTCGCCGCGGTCCGGGGGATCACGCAACAGGCGCAGCAACACCCAAAGCCCGATCGCGAACACCACCAGATAAAACCCGAGGATCAGCCAGGTCGACCCGACCACTTGCGCCCGCGACACCGATGACAGGCTGTCGGCGGTGCGCAGCAGCCCATACACGGTGAACGGCTGACGCCCCACTTCGGTCACCGTCCAGCCGCTGAGCATGGCCAGGAAACCTGCCGGCGCCATCAGCACGCAAGCCCCTAGCCAGCGGCGAGAACGGTACAAGCGCTTATTCCGGCGCAGCAGCAGACTGGCCAGCCCCTGCCCGAGCATCAACAGCCCGAGGCCGACCATCAGCCGAAACGCAAAGAACACCGGCGCCACCGGCGGAATGTCCTGTGGCGCGAACTCGTCGAGCGCAGCGATGGTTCCGCTCAGGTCATGCGTCAGGTACAGCGAACCGATGCGCGGGATCGCCAGCTCCCAGCGATTGCGTCGTTCACTCATGTCCGGCCAGGCGAAGAGCCGCAGCGGCTCGCCGGCGTCCTCGGCGGGACGCGTCCATGAACCTTCGATCGCCGCCACTTTCTGCGGCTGCACCTGCAGACTGTGCTGGCCATGCAAGTCGCCGACGACGATTTGCACCGGCGTCAGCACCGTCAACACCCACATCGCCATGGATAACTGCACGCGCACCCGCGGGTTGCCGGCGGCCTTGAGCAACTGCCAGGCGCTGCACCCCGCCACCAGCGTCGCGGTGCCCAAGCAGGCGGCCAGCGTCATGTGCGTCAGGCGATAGGGAAACGAAGGATTGAAGATGATCGCCCACCAGTCCTGGGCAATGAACCGACCGTCCGGGCCATGGGAAAAACCCGCCGGGGTGTGCATCCACGAGTTGGCCGAGAGAATCCAGAACGCACTGATCAACGACCCCGCCGCCACCGCGCACGTGGCGAAAAAATGCAGACGCGGGCCGACCTTCTTCAAGCCGAACAGCATGATGCCGAGGAAGCCGGCCTCGAGAAAAAACGCCGCGAGGACTTCGTAGAACATCAACGGCCCGAGAACATCGCCGGCCTTGACCGACAGCCGCGACCAGTTGAGACCGAACTGATACTCCAGAATCAGGCCGGAGGCAGTGCCGACCGCCACGGTCAAGGCAAACACCTTGAGCCAGTAGCGGTAGATGTCCAGATAGGTCTCGCGCCCGCTCTTGAGCCACAACGCCTCCAGCACCATCAACCAGTTCGCCAGGCCAATGGTGAAGGCCGCCAGCACGATATGGAAACCGATGGTGACCGCGAACTGGATTCGCGCGGCCATGAGAGCGGAACCGAGGGTGTCCATGGGCCGAGGTCGACCTCGCTATCTGGCTTTGCCGGGCAATACCGCGCCCAGTACCTGCTTGGCCGTTTGCACGATGACGCCGGCTTCGTCGGCATCCCCCTTGAGCAAGGTGGCGGCAAATTTCTTCGCCTGCTCCAACTTGATGTGCGGCGGCAGCGGCGGCACGTCCGGATCGGTCTTGAACTCGATCAGCACCGGTACGTCCGACGCCAACGCCTGCTCCCAGGCTGCCGCCACGTCCTCTTCGCGATCGACGAAAATGCCTTTGAGGCCGATGGAAATCGCAAACAGGTGATACGGCACATCGGGAATGTCCTGCGAAGCCTCGAACTTCGGATCGCCTTCCATCACCCGTTGCTCCCAAGTGACCTGGTTCAAGTCCTCGTTGTTGAACACGGCGCAGATCCATTGCGGGCTTTCCCATTGCCGCCAGTACTTGGCGACCGTGATCAGCTCGGCCATGTTGTTCATCTGCATCGCACCGTCGCCCACCAGGGCAATCACCGGGCGTTGCGGGAAGGCGAACTTTGCCGCGATCGCATAGGGCACGGCCGCGCCCATGGAGGCCAGGCCGCCGGAAAGCGAACACTTCATGCCTCTGCGGATTTTCAGGTCGCGGGCGAACCAGTTGGCGCAGGAGCCGGAATCGCTGGTGACAATGGCTTGCTCGGGCAGGCGCGGGGACAACTCGTACACCACCCGCTGCGGATTGACCGGATCGGCCTTGGCCATGGCGCGCTTCTCGAGCGTTTTCTCCCAAGCGGCGCGCCAGCCCTCGATCTTCTTGCGCCATTTGCGCTGGGTTTTGTGTTCGAGCAACGGCGCAAGCACGGCGAGCGTCTCGCCAGCGTCGCCCACCAGATTGACCTCCATCGGATAGCGCAGGCCGAGCATGTCGGGCTGCACGTCGATCTGCACCCCGCGCGCCTGCCCCTCCTTCGGCAGGAACTCGGCATACGGAAACCCCGAGCCGACCATCAGCAAGGTGTCGCATTCCATCATCAACCGGTAGCTCGGCTCGGTGCCCAGCAAGCCGATGCTGCCGGTGACCCACGGCAACTCGTCCGGCAACACGGCTTTGCCCAGCAGAGCCTTGGCCACACCGGCGCCGAGCCTTTCGGCAACCGCGAACACTTCATCGCTTGCCCCCAGCGCTCCGGCGCCCACCAACATCGCGACCTTCTCGCCCGCGTTCAGCACCTGGGCCGCGTTCTGCAGATCCGCGTCGTAGGGCAATATTCTCGGCTTGCAGTAGCCGACCCCGGAATGCGCTGTGCCGTGCGCCCGCGCCGGCGCCTTGTATTCGATGTCCTGCAAATCGTTCGGCAGGATTAGTGCGGTCACGCGCCGCTCGCCGATCGCCGTGCGTACCGCGCGATCCAGCAGATGCCGCACTTGGGCAGGTGCCGAGGCCTGCTGCACAAAAGCACCGGCGACGTCCTTGAACATCGACACCAGATCCAGCTCTTGCTGATAGTGGCTGCCCAGCGCCGTACGCGCTTGCTGCCCGACAATCGCCAGCACCGGCATGTGATCGAGCCGGGCGTCGTACAGGCCGGTGATCAAGTGCGAAGCGCCGGGGCCGGAGGTGCCGATGCATACGCCCAGTTCTCCGGTGAATTTGGCATGGGCCGAGGCCATGAACGCGGCCATTTCTTCATGTCGGGCCTGCACGAATTCGATCTTGCCCCGCGCACGGCTCAACGCGCCGAAGACCCCGTTGATGCCGTCCCCCGGATAACCGAAAATTCGTGTCACGCCCCATTGGCTGAGCCGCTCGACCAGGTAATCGCCCACTGTGACTGTCATGTTCACCCTCGCTGTCCCCTTTGCGCATGGCTTCCCCGGCACGCATGCAGTGCAGGCGAACCCGGGAGGTGTAAAGGTCTCGACAGCCCCGCGGCCGGCGAAGTTTCGATTAGTTGCGGGTGACCGTGAGCAGCGTCACGGCAATGCGCTCGACCTGCCCATAGCCGGGCTCGAGCAGCTCTTCACCGAAGACGTCCGGATCCAGCTCTTCATAGGCCCAGCTGAAACCACTGTCGAACAACGCTTCGATCCGGTCCAGAAAAGGATCCGCACCGCGCACCATGGCCACGCCGGTGTACAGCAGCAGCGTGCCGCCCGCGCTCAGGCGCGCTAGCGCCTCACGCACGATACGCACCGACAGCGCCTCTCCCAGGGCTCCGCCGCCGTGACGGTACGCACGTTGCTGCGGGTCGTTCATGTAAGGGGGGTTGGCGACTATCAGGTCAAACCGACCTTCGACACTGGCCAGCAGGTCGCTGTGGTAAATCGCAATGTTGTCGGTGCCGGCCAGCCCGGCATTGACGGCGGTCAAGCGCAACGCGCGCGGATTGATGTCCACCGCGACCACCTGGGCCTGCGGCCGCGCCCGGGCGATCAATACCGCGCCGACGCCGGCGCCGCAGCCGATGTCCACCGCGCGCGTCACCGGTGCCGTCCGCCGTTGCAGGTGCGCCTCGATGGCCCGGGCAAACCGATAAGTATCCGGACCGAAAAACACGGCATCGGTCTGGCGGGTCGGATAGGCCGAATGCACGAACAGCAGGTCATTCAACGACGACCAGCGCACGGTGCTGCGCCATAGCGAGCCTTGCTGTTCGAAAATGCCTGCGCGCTCCAGCGCTTGAAACCGGTCGGCCGCAAACAACCCTTTGTCGAAGGGCATCGACCAGCCGAAGACGTCGCGCTGATCCTTCGCCAAGGGCCTTTGCGCCCGTTGCATGACCCGCTCGTGGGTCAAGGGCGTCGGTGTGATGAACCGGTAACCGCTTTGGCGCAGGTGCATGCCCAGCTCAAGCAATTCGCGATCGATCCGCTGTTGCGCGGTCATGGAACCTCCTGAATGTTCAGCGCAAGGCTTTGCGCAGCTGCATGAATCGGCGGGTGGCGAATAGCCCTGCCGGGCGCCAGTGACGTTGCGGCGCCAGCCAGGGGATCAACGTGTTCATCTGTTCAAGCGGCGATTGCGCTTGCAGGGTCTTGTGCAGGGTAAGGGTCTCGCTGTCGCTGACCTGGCCGATGTCCTCACCGGTAGGGTTGCGCGCCCCTCCGGCGCGCGGGTTGCCGTCCTGCCAGCCGTCGGCGATCCAATCATGCAACAGCTGTTTTTCGTAGACGCTGAACACGCCGAACATCACCGCCGGGCTGCCGTCGATGAGTCGCCAGAAGCGGCTTTGGGTCGGATCCTCGCCGCGCTTGATCCAACCTTTGCGGATCAACGCATCGAGAAAGGCTTCCATCTGGCCCGGCGTCGCCAGCCATTGGTTGATGGTGCGGTTTTCGATCCGACAGTAATCGGAATGCATGTGTCGCCCGAACACGGCTTTGCGCTCCAGCATCGCCAGGGCCTCGCGCTTCAAGTCGAATGCCTGGATCACCGCCGTGGAACCGGGCCCGAGGTCGTTCAGCCGATAGCCCGATTTCATGCGCCGATAGAAGGCGGCCCGCTGCTCCCCCGCCGGCAGCAAGTCCTGCAGAGCCTTCACGGCGCGGCGGGCGTGCCCGGTGCTGGCGTTGTCGATGGTCACATGCAGGCGAAAGTAATGCGGGTCGATACCGAGCTCGCGCAGCTCATAAGCGCTGATCAACAGATGCAGCGGCAATTGCTCGTAACCCAGGTTGTAACCGATGACCTCAGGCAACAACGCGTCGCAGCCATGCCCCAACGCCAGCTGTATCGCACCTTGCAGATAGTATTCGTCGCCAAGGTCGGACAGGTCGTCACAACCGTGCTCAGCCAACAGCTGGCGATAGATCAGCACATGGTTCTGCCTGGGCACGCCCTCGCCCAGTTCCTCAAGATAGATCGCTTGCAAGTGATCGAAACGGACGTCTTGCCAATGGTGCAGCACCCCCGCCAACCAGGCGCCATCAACGGCCTTGGTCGGCCCGACATGCTGCAGAAAGTACAAGGCATGGGCGGTGTTCCGAAAGTAGCGGCGCCCTTCTCCGGCCTGCCGGGACGCCAGATAACTCGCGTACTGCGCCGCGACGGCGGCGCAGCGGGCCTGCGACCAGTGAAGGAGTTGCTCGGGATCGGCCGGCAACTCATCGGCCATGTCGCCGGCCGCCGCCAAATGCGGCTGCAAAAAGGCTTGGGCGATGGCGCCCGCCTCGGGGTCGTCCGTGAGCAGTCTTGCGTAGATCTCATGGTTCGGACGGTTCGGCCTCTCGTGAAGCGCGGCAGGCACGGTGCTCAGGCACTCTATCGATGTCATGGAGCTGTTTCCCCTGTGAAGGCTGCAGATCGAACGTCTTAAACAAAAGAGAAAATGCGACAGGGAAAATTCCTTTTATTTGCATGAGCGGCAACGGGACACCGAACGATCGCGTCCGGCAGTCATTGCGGCTGAACCTTTGTTCGCCGTCTCACCCAAAACCTCTACAACCGATGGAGGTGCATCATGGAAACCACATACTTTCTGATCGGCGGCGCAGTGATCGTCCTTCTGCTCGATCTGTGGATCATCAATAGCGTGTTCAGAAGCGACGGCCATACGCTGAGCAAGGTCTGGTGGTCGGCGCTTGTGCTGCTGCCGATCTTGGGGGCGGTCATCTGGGGCATCTCCGGCCCCCGAGGTGTCACCAAAGGCCCTTCTTCACCGGAACACAGCAAAGGCTGAACGGTCGGCAGCCCTTTGTCGGATTCGCTGAACCCCATGGCGAGGCCGGTGCTCAACGTTGAAACGCCCCGTGGAAGAGCTTCGCCATGCACGCCTTCAACCACCAGCTGACCGCCACACAAGAGATGAAGCTTCAGGCACTCGACCGCTGGCACCGCGCACTGGACAACCAGGCATTGCGCATGGACTGCCCGAATGACTACCACGATGAGTTGTTGCGCCAGTGCGATGAGATGCACCGTCGGCAAATCGTGAGCTGGGAAGAATGGCGAGACCTGCGCATCGAAGCCGATCAGGCGTACCTGCGTGCGATCGCCGGTGACGATTACCGCTAGGCACCCGATTGGCGTACCGCGAGGAGCATGGTCATGAGCGAAGGCCCGCGATTCGGTATCGAAGAGGAGTATTTCATCACTGACCTCGCGTCCCGCGCCATGGTGGGCCAGCCATGCCGTGAGGCAGTCCAGGCATGCCGGGACGCGCTCGGCGAACACTTCGCGTTCGAGATGTTCCAGGGACAAATCGAGGTCGCCTCGCCGACGTTCAATACGTTGGGCCAGGCGACGGATTACCTTGCCGGCGCCCGCGAGACCTTGATCAGCAGCCTGTTGCCGTATGGATTGGGCGCCATCAGCGCCGGCAGTCACCCGCTCGCCGATTGGCGCGGGCAAACGGCGACCGATGAAGAACACTTCCGGCAGATCTTCCGCCGATACGCCCATGTTGCGCGACGTAGTGTTTTATCGGGGCTGCATGTGCATGTCGAGGTGCCTGGTCACGTCGACCGGATACGCGTCATGAATGAAGTCTTGCCTTGGACGCCGCTGCTGCTGGCCTTGAGCTGTTCGTCACCGTTCTGGGACGGCGCGGACAGCGGCTACATGAGTTTCCGCCAGACGCTGTGCGATGAATGGCCGCGCATGGGCATCCCGCCGCTGTTTGCCGGGCAGGACGATTACGATGCCCACATCGCCTTGCTCTCGCGCACAGGCGTCATCGAACGGCCCAGCGAGTGCTGGTGGGCGATACGCCCGTGCGCCAGGTACCCCACGCTGGAGTTGCGCATGACCGACGCGTGCCCCTGCCTGGCCGACGCCCTCACACTCGCCTCTCTCTATCGTTTGCTGGTCGCCCACGCCCTGGAGCAGGAACGACCAGGCACTTCGTACACACCGACCTCACGGATCCTGCTTGAGGAAAACCGCTGGAGAGCAAAACGCTCGGGCCTGCTGGGCGCGTTTCTCGTCGAAGGCCACGAGCGGACTGTTTCCATCGGGCAGTGGCTGGAACAGGCCGAACACGTCATGGGCGCGACCGCTGAGCGCCTGCAGATGCCTGACCTCTTCGATCAGGCGCGCGAGATGGTCGCCGCCGGCACGAGTGCGGACCGCCAACGGAAGGTCTTCCGACAGGCGCTGAGCGACAGGCTGCCGACGCCGCTCGCGCTGGCGCAAGTGGTGGATCACTTGCTCCAGGAGACAAGGGGCGCATCGGCGCTCGTCCCCCGCAAGCCTTGCCGCTGAAGAGACACGCCAGCCACACTCATTTCAACATGCTGCTGCACAGTTCCTCGATGGCTTCCACCAACGCTTCATATTGCACCGGCTTGCTCAAATGCCGATCGAAACCCGCTGTCTTGGCTTTCTGCACTTGCGCCGCAACGCCGTACCCGGTCAAAGCGATCGCGGGGGTGAACTTGTGCAATTTGGTCTGACGCAACGCCTGGATCAACTCATGCCCATCCATGACCGGCATGCCGATGTCGGACAAAATGACGTCATAGTGCTCATCCGTGGCGTTGCGCAGGGCCAGCAAGGGTTCGCTGAAAGAGTTGACCCGCGCATCCTCCATCTCAAGCAACATGCGCATGACATCGACGACTTCCGGGGAGTCGTCCACCAGCAGCACTTTGAGCCCCTTGAGCCGCCCTTTCTGCTCGGCCTTGGGTTCATTCTGATCGACATCCATCGTCTGGTCCGACAGCGGAATCAAGACGGTGAACGCGCAACCGTGGCCCAGCCCCGCCGATTTGACGCTGACCGAGCCTTCATGGGCCTGCACGAGTTGGCGAACCAGCGAAAGGCCGATGCACAAGCCATCGCGCTGATGGGTGCCCGTTCTCGGCTTGGCCTGCTTGAACAGGTCGAAGACATGTTCGATGTCCGCCGGCGCGAGCCCGATGCCGTTGTCGATGATCTGCAGCCGCGCGTGGCCGTCGTTGACACCCAGGATGATCTGGATACGGGCGTTCTGCGAGGTGAACTTCAGCGCATTGTGCAGCAGATTCCAGATGATCTGCTCCAGCCGCGTAGGATCGCCCGTGCTCGCGGGCCTGACGCAATTCATTCTCGGGAACCCCGGCTTTGCGGTCTTCCGACGAAAACAGCAGGTCGTAATAGACGCCGATGACCTCAGTGCTCTTGTAACCGAAAATCAGCTCGGCACCGGTGTTCCAGTCAGTGATCAGGCCCTGCTCATCGAGAATGATGATCGCGAAGTCGTGCGTGCTCTCGGCCACCAGCCTCATGCGTTCCTGGCCCAGCCGCAGGTCTTCTTCGGCCTCTCGGCGCTTGGTGATATCGATGAACGTGAGCACCGTGCCGTCGATGTGGTTTTCGCTGGACCGGTAAGGCAACAGGCGCGCGATGTACCAACGGTGATCGATGCTGCTGACCTCTCGCTCCATCATGTTCAGCGACTCGAACACCGAGGTCGCGTCGTCCGCCAGCTGCGGGTAGTTGAGGCGTTAACTGAAATACGTCGGCAGGTCCGGTTGCGCGGTCACTTGCAGGCGCCGCTCGATGCGCCGCAGCACTGTGGCGCGCTTATAGTGCTTGAAGTCATGCCCCGTGCGGTTGCGCAGCAACAGCAGGATATCCTGCAGCGTTTGCTCGGCGACCGCCTGCTCTTTTCCGGGGGGTGTCTGTCGGCATGTCATGCGGTGCGGGCAGCGTTATGGTTTGCGAGTTGCGCCACAGTTCGAGGATCTTCTGGGGTATCTCGGCGACGGGCAGCACGACGTCCACCATCGATGTCGCGATGGCCGCCAGCGGCATGCCGTCGAACTCGGCGTCCGACGGTGTCTGCACAAGGGTCACGCCACCCTGTTCCTTGATCCGCGACAGTCCGACGGCACCGTCGCTGCCGGACCCGGACAGCACGATGCAGAAGGCATGGTCCTTGTGCGCATCAGCCAGATCACGGAAAAACAGGTCAATCGCCACGTGGCTACCGACCGCTGTCGGCAGGCATCTGTTCGAAGAAGGTTTTCAATGCATTGAGGCCGCCCGCCGAAGCGTCGATTCCAACGACCGGGAACGACAAATGACTAGGTGTAACGCCTTCCCGTTGCGGCAGGGAGCTGGGGCGTTTCGGAGTCGACTTCATCTTGTATTCCTTTGCGTTTGGGCGACGTGCTCACTCAATTAGCATGATTGTAAAAGTCATGGGGCCCGCAGGACCGTCCAAGCCGTCAGTTTTATCGCTGTTGCGCCGCAAACGCAGGGCCTTTCGCGATTCATCCGTCAACTGTGCGCCCGTTCGTCGCATCAAAAAACAATGAAAATAAACCTTTCTTTGGGGCACCCCTTCCAACGTTCACGTAGCGGGAATTCTTCCTGTTCTTTTTGGAGTGACCCATGAACCAATACGAGATGCAGCATCCACAAACTCAATATCCGCGACCGGGGTTTGCGGCCCAGACCCAAGAGGCCCCAGGGCTGGACAGCGACATGCGTCCAGAGCCGGATCATGGCGAAAAAAGCTATGTAGGCTTTGGCCGGCTGAAAGGCCGCAAGGCCCTGATCACGGGGGCCGACTCCGGCATCGGCCGTGCGGTGGCGATTGCCTTTGCCCGGGAAGGTGCAGATATCGCCCTCAATTATCTACCGGTCGAAGAACCGGATGCTCGACAGGCAGTCGGCCTGATCGAAGCCGAGGGGCGCAAGGCCATCGCCCTGCCTGGCGACATCACGGAGGAAGCATTCTGTCGCTCCCTGGTTCGCCAAGCGCACGAACAGCTCGGCGGTCTGGATATCCTGGTCAATATTGCCGGCAAGCAAGTCGCTAGAAAAAACATCAACGAAATCAGTACCGAACAGTTCGACGCAACGTTCAAGACCAATGTCTACGCGTTGTTCTGGCTGTGCCAAGCGGCATTGCCTCTTTTGCCTGCGGGCGCAACCATCATCAATACCGCCTCGATCCAGTCCTACGATCCGTCGGCGACCCTGCTCGATTATGCGACGACCAAGGCCGCTATCGTTGCCTTCACCAAAGCGCTGTCCGAACAAGTGATCGATCAGGGCGTACGCGTCAACGCCGTTGCGCCCGGGCCCATCTGGACCGTTCTGCAACCGAGCGGTGGCCAGCCTCCGGAAAAGATCCCGCATTTCGGTGAACACACACCGATGAAACGCCCAGGACAACCCGCCGAGTGCGCACCTTTGTACGTATTGCTGGCCTCACAGGAGTCCAGCTACATCACAGGTGAAACCTTCGGCGTCACCGGTGGCGACCCCACGCCGTAGTTCATCGGACACGGCGCCTGCCTGAGCTGAACCGGCTCAGGCAGGGTTCTTCCCTGGGGTATTTTTTTTCCAGCCTCGCAGATTCATGGCGCATAGACAGAACTGCAGCACGATCAAAGCCCATGCGTCGACCTGCCAGCCCCATACCACCCACAACACATTGCTGCCGATGAAGAAGCAAAAGCCCATTCGCCGATATCCTGACTGACGCGAGCCGGTGCACCAGGCCGCTGCGACGGTGAGCAACATGGCCGGCCATTGCAGTAGATCAATCAGTTGCGCCATTTCTTCTGCCTTTATCGATCGCAAACCAACATTATCTGTGAGTGACCCGGCGCCCTTACGTTCCCCCGGATGCCAGAGAATCTACCGGGACAAAAACTTCCACTGGACACCTTTGCCCTCGGTGAAGTGAAGTCGCGCCAGCGCCCAGTGACTTGCGTCTTCTCGTTTCTGGAACACGCGGTTAAGCGATAAATGACTGCAAAACACTACTCCGCCAGCCCTAGCCGCAATCGGCCTCGCCGGGCCAACCCCACCTGCAGAGCAAACGCCACCACCACCGTCGCCGGCGCGGAAAAACTGCTCAGTCCACCACCGGCAAACATCAACGCCAGCCCCAGCGCCGTCGCGCCGAACCAGGCGCTCAACCCGACCGGATTGAATGCCGCCACTCGCTCCAGCGCCGCCGCATCATTGCGTCCGCAGAGAATCTGCGCCAGTGCCACACCGACCCAAGCCACCACGAAAATCCCCTGATAGGCCAACGCCTTCAGAAGGTAGGCGAACACGTCCGCCAGCATCAGCCCGTAGACGACGACCCCGACCACCAATGCCCACCTCAGGTACGAACCGCGTACGCCGAAACGGCCGAAGAACGCCTGCATGTTCAAGGTAGCCAGGTAGTAGTTGGCGGTGTTGATGCGGGTTTGCGTGGCCCAGACGAACAGCAACCCCCACAGGCCCATCAACTGCAGGATCGCCATCACCACCGAGACTTCGTTCAGCGCGCCGTCATGGGGAATGCTGCTGACCAGGTAGATCCCCGCCGCACCGTTGAGCAAGAACGTCACCGCGTAGAACGGCATGCCGAAGTTCCAGCGGCCGTGGTAGTCGGCGTCTTCAGGTTTTCCGAAACGCGCGTAGTCGAAGGTGAACAGCATCAGGATCCAGACGCCCATGTAGGCGACGAAGCAGTGCCACCAGCCGAACGCGTCGGGGGTGGCCGGGCCGAAATCCAGCCATTGCGGCTGGTAGCCATAACGGCTGACCGACAGCCCCACCGCCACCAGCAGACCGCCGAGATACACGGGCAGCAAGACGCCGTTAAGCTTGTCGAGCCAGTGCTGTACGCTGCCGAGGATCATCGGCACGCTGTAGAGCACCACGGCCAGGGCCGCCAGCGGATAGATCAGTTGCGGATACAGGTGATTGAGCGCCACGGCGATCACCGAGCCTTCGAACACCGCGTAGTAGATCGCCGTGGAAAAGAAGATCAGCGTCGCCAGGCTGGCGCCGGTGCTGCCGAACAACAGCCGCGAGAACAAGGCCACCGACAAGCCGCTGCGAATCGCGAAACGGCTGAGCACGCTGTTGACCAAGCCGTAGCTGATCACCGACAGCACCATGCCGATCAGCGCATTGCGCGCACCGAACGACAGCGCCAGCGACGCGCCGACGACGATGTAGAACATCGCGCTGCACACCGCCCACCAGGCCATGGTCAGCGACAGTCGCCCCATGCGCGCTTCGGCCGGCACGGGATGATGGGCCGGGTCTTGCCCGGTTTGACTCGATTGCGATAAAGCGGCCATATGCGTGAACTCCAGAACCAGTCAAAGGTTGAAGCGCGGGCAGCCGTCACCGCACCGGAGTGCGGCGTTGGCTCACCGTTTGGCAGGGCCCGCGCGATGCGGCGGGCAGAATCAGGAAGGGAACAGCTTGCTCAGGCAGCTGAGTTTTTTCTTATAGGAACGTCGCGCTTCCAGCGCCTCTTCGAGGGTCACCGCGACAAAGCGGGCCTTCTGGTTGGGTTGCATCTGGCCGATCAAGTCGAGGTCGGCGCTGATCACCGTGCCGATCATCGCGTAGCCGCCACCGGACACCGCGTCGCGGTGCAGGACAATCGGCTCAAGCCCGGCCGGCACCTGGATAGAACCGATCGGGTAGCAACTGTCGACGATGTTCGACGGATCGGAGCCGGCGCCGAACGGCTGTTCGCGGGGCTGGAAGCTCAGCGCACTGCCGCCCTTGAAGCGATAGCCGATGCGGTCGGCCTCCGAGCCCACCGTCCATGGCTCGGCGAAAAAGCTCTTCGCCGCGGCGTCACTCAGGCGCTCGTAATACAGCCCCGGCACGACGCGCAGGGTGATTTCGCCGCCCAGCGATTGGCGCAGCGCCATGGGCAGGCTGGCCCCGGCTCGGCCCTTGCCGCTGGCGGTGCCGATCGGCAATTCGTCGCCGGCGACCAGTCGGCGTCCCGCAAAGCCACCCAGCCCACCCAACGCATAGGTCGAACGACTGCCGAGCACCACCGGCACATCGATGCCGCCCGCCACCGCCAGATAAGCCCGGGCGCCGGCCTTCGGAAAATCGAAACGCAGCACCTGCCCGGCCTTCACCTCGAACGCCGTGTCATGGTGCATTTCCACACCGTCGACACGCGCCGTCATGTGCGCACCGCAGACCGCCACCAGCGCGTCCTGCTGAAACTCCAGCTCAGGCCCGAGCAACGTGCACTCCAGCGCAGCCAGGCTCGCGGGGTTGCCGACCAGTTGGTTGGCCGCGCTCAAGGCGTATTGATCGAGCGCCCCCGAAGGCGGGATGCCCAGGTGGTAATAGCCTTCGCGCCCCTGATCCTGCACCGAAGTCGCCAGGCCGGGTTTGAGTACCTTGATCATGCCAGCACCTCCTGCAACGACTTGGGATAGCCGATCGGGTCGGCGAGGAACGCGTCCAGGGAAAACTCCACCGGACGAATCCGCAGATCGAAGCGCCCGGCGTCCACTTCAGCGACCGCGCGGTCGTAGGCGTCACGGTCGATCGGCTTGAACTGAACGATGTCCCCCGGGCGGAAAAACACCATGTGTTCCTTCAAGTACGCGAGGGTCTGATGCGGGTCGTAGATCGGTGCCGGCGTGACGCCGAACATCTGATAACCACCGGCACCGCGCACCGAGTAGATGCAGCCGAAGCATCCGCCATGGCCGAGGGTCAGCTTCGGTGTGTCGGTGCGTGGCCGCAGGTACTTCGGCACCTGCAACTGGCGCTCGCGCTCCACCATCTGGAACATGAACGGCAGCCCGGCCACGAAGCCGACCATCGAGACGAACCACGGTGCGCCGCTGTGGGCGGCGATGAACGCCTCGACATCCGCAAGACCGTTGATCCGTGCGGCGTACTCAAGGTCGGTGGCGCTGGGGTCCTGATGCCGGTCGCGGAAACGCATCAGGGTTTCGTGGGTCCAGGGGTCGTTGTACAGCACCGGAACCTCGATGATCCGTGTCTGCAGCGTACGCTCGGAAACGGCCTCGGCTTCGGCGCCTTTCACCGCTTCCAGCAAGGTGTGCGGAGCGATGCGGTCCGGGTCGAAACGGATCTGGAACGACGCGTTGGCCAGGCACACATCAAGCACGCCATCCAGCGCCAGACGCTCCACCGCGCGGGTGACGGCCAGCCCCTTGAAGAACGCGTCGAGGGACATGCTGTCGCTGACTTCGGCAAACAGATGCTCATCGGCACCGAAGCTGTAGCGGATTGGCGTGCTCATGCTTGACCTCCACGGCGGCGCGCCGCCAGCCAGGTTTCCAGGGTGCCGGTGTGGAAATCGGCGCTGTGCAGCCACGCTTGCTCGAGCAATTCGCTGTGCAGCGTCAGGGTGTTGGCCATGCCGGACAGTGTGGTCTGTTCCACCGCTGCCCTCGCCCGACGCAATGCTTCGGCGCGGTCAGCACCGTGCACGATCAACTTGGCCAGCAACGAGTCATAGTAAGGCGGCACGCGGTAGTATTGATACAGGTGAGTGTCGACACGAATGCCTTCGCCCTGCGGCCAGATCAGTTCCTCGACCAGACCGGGACTCGGGAAGAAGTCGCGCTGCGGATCTTCGGCGTTCAAGCGCATTTGCAGCGCGGCGCCGTTGAGTTGAATGTCACTCTGCTTGAAACCCAGCGGTTCGCCGCCAGCAATGCGCAACATGGCCTGGACCAGATCGATGCCGGTGATCAACTCGCTGACCGGGTGCTCGACCTGAATCCGCGTATTCATCTCGATAAAGAAGAACTCGCCGGTCGCATCGTCATACAGGTATTCCAGAGTGCCGGCGCCCTTGTAGGCCAAGGACTCGGTCAGGCGCACGGCGCTCGCGCAGAGGATCTCGCGTTGCTGTTGGCTGAGCACTGGCGACGGCGCTTCCTCGAAAATTTTCTGCCGGCGACGTTGCAGTGAGCACTCACGCTCGAACAAATGCACCGCGTGCTGACCGTCGCCCAACACCTGCACTTCAATGTGCCGGGCCTGACCGATAAACCGCTCAAGGTACACCGCGCCGTTGCCGAACGCAGCCTGGGCTTCGCGCTGGGAACGGGGAAATTCTTCAGCCAGTTGCGCAGCGTTTTCCGCCAGGCGAATGCCCCGCCCGCCGCCACCGGCCGAGGCTTTGATCAGCAGCGGGAAGCCAACGGTTTCGGCAGCCTTGAGTGCCGATTCGACGTCAAACAGCTCACCCGGTGAGCCCGGCACCACCGGCACCCCCGCCGCTTGCGCGGTGCGCCGGGCTTCGGCTTTATCGCCCATACGTCGGATCGTTTCGGCGCTCGGCCCGACAAAAATCGCCCCGGCCGCCACCACTGCTTCGGCAAAATCGGCGTTCTCCGAGAGAAAGCCGTAACCGGGGTGTACCGCGTTGGCGCCTGTGGCTTTCAAAGCACCGAGCAAGGCTTCGACATTCAGATAGCTTTTATCGGCGCGCGCCGGGCCGAGGACGTGTACCTCATCGGCCATGCGCGCGGCGAGGGAATCGACGTCCGCTTCACTGCACGCGGCCACAGTGGGAATCCCCAGCTCCCTGGCGGCGCGAATAATCCGCACCGCAATTTCGCCACGGTTGGCGATCAACAATTTATGAATACCTTGGGTCATGATCACGCCCTCACTCGTCGTCGAGCGTTGCGATGACTTGACCCGGTTCCACCGGATCGCCGTCTTCCACCAGAAATGCGCTGAGGCGACCGGCCGTCCCGGCGGTCAGTTCGGAAAACTGCTTCATGACCTCGATCAGGCCGATCACCGTGTCGGCGCTGACCTGCGCGCCCGGCTCGACGTAGTTCGCCGATTCCGGCGTGGCTTTGCGATAGAAGGTCCCGGGCAACGGGGTGATTACAGTGTGTTCGGCCATGTCTGTTCCTTTTGGAATAGTTGTAGAAAGGCAGGCAAAAAATCCATGGATGGGGCAACGCTGGCGTCTGTGTGCCAGGTGTTTTCGCGGGCGATCAGCGTGGTGCGCGCACCTCGATCCCGGCGTTGTCGAGCGCCTTGCGCGTGGCCTCGACCAGCGCCAGGGCACCCGGGGTGTCGCTGTGCAGGCAGATGGAATCGAATTCGATGGCCAGGTCTTCACCCTCCACCGTGCGCACCACGCCTTGCTGACAGGCGCGCAACACGCGCGCGGCGACGTGCTCCGGGTCGTAGGCACGCACGTTGCGGGTGAAGACGATGGAGCCGCTGAGGTCGTATTCGCGGTCGGCGTAGAACTCGCGGATCACCGGTTGGCCGAGTTCTGTGGCGACCCGCCAGATCACCGAATCCGGCATGCAATACAGCAGCAGGTCCGGCTCCAGGCGCTGCAGGTTTTCCACCAGCAGACGCGCCGCCTCCTCGTCCCGCGCCAGGTGCATGTAGAGCGCGCCATGGGGTTTGATGTGTTGCAGCGCCACGCCTTGAACCCGAGCCAGTTCACGCAGGGCGCCCAACTGGTAGAGCATGTCGTCGACCAGTTCCTGAGCCGGTGCGTTGATGTGCCGACGGCCGAAACCGACCAGATCGCGAAACCCCGGATGCGCGCCGATGGCCACGCCCAGGCGCTTGGCCTGTTCGACGGTGCGGCGCATGGTGCCCGGGTCGCCGGCATGAAAACCGGTGGCGATGTTGGCCGAGCTGATGAAGCCCATCAGTTCGTTGTCGACACCGTCGCCGATGGTCCATGGGCCAAAGCCTTCACCCATGTCCGAGTTGAAATCTACTGCTTGCATGACGCTTACTCCTGACGCTTGTGACTTCATGCAGGTCAAAGTAGATTCTCGATCACCCCTTGGGAAGATCTATTAACAGATAGGTCATCTTCTGAAAAACAGATAGCCTGAAACTGCGACCTCGTCGACCGGAGTGCCCATGTCCCTGACCTTGCGCCAAGTGCGCTATTTCGTCGCCACCGCCGAGATCGGGCAGATCTCTCAGGCGGCGATTCACCTGAACATTTCCCAGTCGGCGGTGACCACGGCGATCAAGGAACTGGAAGGCCTACTCGGCACGTTGCTGTTCCAGCGCTCGGCGCAAGGCATGAGCCTGACCGACGCCGGGCGGCACTTTCTGAACCGGGCCTACGTGATTCTGCGCAGCGTCGACGACGCCTTGAACAGCCCGCTGCCGGACATCCGCGCCAGTGGCGTGCTGCGCCTGGCAGCGAGCTACACGGTGTTCGGCTACTTCCTGCCGCACCATCTGCAACGGCTGGAACACTGGCATCCCGACGTCACCATCGAAGTCCACGAACAGGAGCGTCAAGCCATCGAACAAGGCCTGCTCGAAGGCCGCTTTGACATGGCCGTGGTGCTCACCGCCAACCTCACCCACCCGGACATCGTCTCGGAGACACTCTTCAATTCCGAACGCCGGTTATGGTTGCCCAGCCACCATCCCCTGTGCGAACGCTCGGCGGTCAGCCTGGCCGATGTGGCGAAAGAACCCTTCATTCTGCTGACCGTCGACGAGGCCGAACAAAGCGCCATGCGCTACTGGGAAAATGCCCGCCAACAACCCAACGTGCGCGTCCGCACCAGCTCAGTGGAAGCCGTGCGCAGCATGGTCGCCAACGGCAGCGGCGTGGCGATCCTGTCGGATCTGGTGCACCGCCCCTGGTCGCTGGAAGGCAAACGCATCGAAACCCTGACCATCACCGACAAAGTCACCCCGATGAGCGTCGGCTTGGCGTGGCACCGCGAACAGGCGTTCAGCCCGGCGATGCATGCGTTTCGCAATTATTTCCATGATGCGTTTTTGGCGCCGCAGCAGTTGTCTGCGCGGCGGTGAGAGAGGTTGAGACGATGGTTGTGTTTGATAAGGTGCAGCAAACGGCGAGTGGCCTGCCAGCAACCCATCGACCTGCACCCGTTACTCTTCAATGAGGTCTAGTCACTGAACTCCCACTTAAGGATCGGCAGATACCGGGGCTCGCCACATACTGGACGTGGCACATCGCGCACATACCGTGCACCGAGCAGCTCGTAGAAGCCCCGAGCCGACGGATCCGACTCTACCGCCAGAGTGCTCACGCCCAGCCCTCGCACTACAGCCAGAGCATGCCCCACCAGGCGCCGTCCGTGACCACCTCCCATAGACTGCGGGTCGACCCAGCAATGTTCCAACTGCCAGCCGTCCTCGCCGTTCTCAAGCCCATAAAAGCCCAGTAGCCGGCCATCCACTGCGACCAGCACCGCGTAGTGGCCGGTCATTTGCCCGGGGTGGAACGTCAGCGCGGCCTCCCATGCCTTCATCCAGGCTTCGGGGTATCCCCAATGGGCCTTGCTGCGCTGAGCCAAAGCACTGAGCGCCCGCGCATCAGCGCCCCGGGAGGGGCGAAGGGTCGGTGTGTCGTCCTCCAGCAAAGCTCGCCCCGCCGGGTCAGTGGCCAGCAGGCTGTACTGGTGCAGGCTGAGGAAGCGCCCGTTCTTGTATTCCACATCCCGCAGGGTTCCCTCCAACACGAAGCCGAGCCGCTCCAGCAAACGTGTGCTGGCGAGGTTCTCCGGCTCAACATCTGCGTGGATGCGGTGTACGCCGAGGCGACTCAGAGCAAAGCGGAGGATGGTGGACAGACAGTCTCGCATCAGCCCCCGTCCCCAGTGTTCCGGCATCAGCCAATAGCCGATTTCCAGGCTGCGATCGGAGTGTGACCAATCATTGAAACCGCAGGCGCCCACCAGTTCGTTACGCCCCGGCAAGGTAATGCCCCACCAAATGCCCCGGTGCTCTTCCAGCAGCGCGTCATACCAGCGCATCTGCTCGTCCGTCGCTTCGAGGTTGTCGTAAGACACGCCGTAGTGGGCAACTACCTGGGGGTTGGAAAGCCCGGCAAAAATCGCCTCGACGTCATTGCGATAAATCCGCCGCAGCGTGCAATTGGTCAGGAAGAACTCGGGAAACTCGACAGCAAGATCCATCTTTTTCTTATCCAGGGCTGGGTCAGTGCAAAAATGTTCGCAGCAAAGGGCGTGGGAGTAAAAGGACAGTCAGGACGCTATCGGGCGGAACAGTCCAAAAAAAGTAATGGGTAAAAAGGGGACGGCTCTATTTTCTGAGAATGGAGCCGTCCCCTTTCAAGTCAACACTGTGTAAGCAGTAGCGAAGTGGGCACCTGAGCGAGTTCACTTCGTCGGAAAGCCCCGAACAAAGAGGCTTTAGTGCAGTCAGACCGGGATCTCAACCCCCGCCCCTGGAGGCGTATCGATCATGAAGAAAACCCTGGTTGTTGCAGCAGTCTGTGCTTTCGCGTTTGGCGCCACGGCTTTGCTGCCCGCCGACCTCTCGCCGATTGGTTCGGTTTATGCCGGGGGCAATGGTGGCGGTGGCGGTGGCGGTAATGGTGGTGGCCACGGCGGTGGTGGCAATGGCAGTGGTCATGGCGGCGGCAACAGTGCCGGCCACAGCGGCGATAATGGCGGCGGTGACGGCGATGGCAATGGTCACGGCAACGGCAAGGGCAAAGGCGCTCTTGGCCATACGAGTGCCCCGTCCGACGGTACCTCCGGCATCCGTGGTGCGAAGCGCAATGGCAAGGTCGAAGGTATCGACCATGCTGGCAAGGCCACCCGCGACCACGGCGTGAGCGGCAAGCACAGCGGCACTGCCAGGAACGACAGCAAAGGGCATGGCGCGACGACTGCGTCCGTAGCTCATTCGAAGGATACCCGTGGCCTCTCCAAGGCAACGGCGATCTCCGATACCACACCGGGAACCCACAATACCAAGGGCCTGGACAACGCGGCGGATTCGTCCTCCAAGAACGATCGCTGATCTGCTGCCTTAGCGCACCGAAAGGGCCGGCCTGAACAGGCTGGCCCTTTTTATTCGCCCTCCGAATCGGCAATCGCTTCGCGAACTCCTTTCGTGCACTGGCGATCCACACAGAATTCATAACCCCGCGTACTCGCCCTGCAATTCGTCCGCAGTTGACGAACGACTCCCCTCACCCATGCATTTATCGTAAACAGGACTACGCTCCTCCCATTCCAACCTGGAGCACCCGCGATGATCCGAGCCCTGCTGATCGCATCCCTGCTGTCTGTCGTCAGTCTCCCAGCGCTTGCCGACGTGACGCCGTTTCCGGCGTCGTTCAAGACGCAGGACATCGCGGTCGAAGGCGCCAAAATCCATGTGCGTGTGGGTGGCAAGGGCCCCGCCGTTGTGCTGCTGCACGGGTTCGGCGACACCGGCGACATGTGGGCGCCGCTGGCCGCCGACCTGGCCAAGGATCACACCGTCGTCGTGCCTGACCTGCGCGGGCTGGGCTTGTCGTCGATGCCGGAGAGCGGCTACGACAAGAAAACCCAGGCGGGCGACGTGCATGCCGTGTTGACCGCGCTCGGCATCAAGAACGCCGTGATCATCGGCCACGACATCGGCACCATGGTCGCTTTCGCCTATGCCGCGCGTTACCCGCAACTGACCGACAAACTGGTGGTCATGGACGCCCCCGTCCCCGGCATCGCGCCGTGGAACGACATCGTGCGCTCGCCCATGTTGTGGCACTTCGACTTCGGCGGCCCGGACATCGAGCGCCTGGTGGCCGGCCGCGAACGCATCTACCTCGACCGCTTCTGGAACGAATTCGCCGGCGACCCGGCCAAGGTCGATGAAGGCATTCGCCAGCACTACGCCAAACTGTACGCCCGCCCCGGCACCATGCACGCTGCCTTCGCCCAGTTCCGCGCCATCCGCCAGGATGCGGTCGATAACGAACCGGTGATGAAGGCGAAACTGACGATGCCGGTGTTGGCCATCGGTGGGGAGAAATCGTTTGGGGCCAATGAGGCGATTGTGATGCGCAATGCCGCTGTCGATGTGAAGGAACTGGTGGTTCCTGGGGCGGGGCATTGGTTGATGGAGGAAGCGCCTGGAGTGGTGGTTGGGGCGGTTCGGGGGTTTGTTGGTAAGGGGTGAATGGCATCTTTCGGCTAGAAACGGACGTTTGGAGTGAAGAAAATAAATCCGTCCCCCTCATCCTTTACAGATTAGAGCATCCATCCGTCGGCCTAAAGTCAAAACCAAACGCACTCAAACTACGAGATCAGTCGACACTAGAGTCAAAATAAAAAACGTCCTTGTAGATCGACTCATACTGAAGCACAAGCCTAGTGCGCTTCGACAGCGTCTTTTTCACCTCATCTGGTGTTAAGTCCCCCATACAGCTTATCGTTACAATTTTTATCACAGCTCCAACAGGTATAAATGACCCAACTGCGACTACGTGATGACCAAAATTACCACGAGGAAGACTGGGAAAAATCTCAACAACCATGTCAGAAATCAACTTTTCAGGGGCCATCAAAACATCATCAAAATACAACTCAACCGATTTAAGTATCGCCGGCCCCACGCCATTATTGGTTATCGTGTACACATAGGAATTTTGTTGTACATCCTCATGAGTAACCCCATCAAGATTTGGAGTCACCATCAATCTATTGTGCCTTCGCTGCTGCATAACTTGGTAGATCGTAAAGCAAACCGCCGCTAAGGCAATTACCGTCGCCGCATAATCAGTCCAATCCTTTTCGGGCGAGACACCGTAAATTATGTACTCAATATATTGTTCCACGGACATCACCTGATGCACGATGGCATTAGACTCTCCTGTACGAGTGAAGCAACCATCGCCTCGTTCGTATATCAAGAGTGGACTTAAATTGCAGGTTGTCAAAAAAATCTGCCTAAAATCAAACAGAAAAACTCGACTCGAACGTATGCAGAAAACGCAATTTCCTAGGGTGCTACAGGTCGTTGATGACCGACTGTCTCTCTTTATAAAACACAAGATTGACCGCTTTTGGCCGTTTGCTACCAGTCAAGATCGACCCAAGACCGCCCCCCCCCACAAGTCCGCCTCCCCTCGCCTCCATCCTCCTCAATACAACAAAGCCCTGATCACTCAGGGCTTTGTCATGTCTGGCACTCTGAAAACCTCTCACCTAGCCAGATCTGCAAACCTAAAGCTCGTCACCCTCCTCAGCCCCCCTCACAAACACCCTCGAATCGCCTCAGCCCTCCGGTCGCGCCGCGTTTCGAAGATGTTCGCCACGAAGTAAACCTTCACCTCGGAGCCCGTGGCCGTCGGGATGAAATCAGCGAACTCTGGTTGTCCGACACTGACAATCGTTTTACCGCCACCCTGAAGCGGCTGGATAGTGACCTCATGAATCACCCCCGCCCACTTCTGGCTCTGCCAGGCGAAAAGCGAACATTCGGCGACGGTCGCTGCGTCCTTGTTGCTCGTGAAACTGCGCGCGGGCCCTTCTGCCCGTTTTTCTTCCATCGTCGAACAACCGGTCAACAACAGCGCGCCCACTACTCCTAACAGAATTCGCATGTTTCACTCCCTATGAAAGAGCGAACTGTAGCGCCTTCCTCACGCCTACGTCGAAGCCTCCGGCAACTTCGCGATCACCTTGATTTCGAAATCAAACCCATAAAGCCACGTCACCCCCACCGCCGTCAGCGTCGGATGGGGTGCCTGGCCCCAGTACTCGGGCACGACTTCCCAGATGGCTTCGAACTTGTGTTCGGGGTCGACGATGAAGACGGTCACGTCGATCACATCGTCGAAGGTGCAACCTGCCGCTGCTAGAATCGCATTCAGGTTGGCGAACGCGCGGTGGATCTGGGCTTGCAGGTCAGGTTCCGGCGTGCCGTCCTCGCGGCTACCCACCTGCCCTGAGACGAACAGCAAGCCATTGCTGCGGATCGCCGGCGAGTAGCGGTTGCGCTCGTACAGCGCCTGGCGGCCGGCGGGGAAAACTACATTGCGTGTTGCCATCGACTTTCTCCATCAAGGGCCTGAGCGACCCTGTTTTCAACGATGGGGCAACGTTACGGTGGCGCCTTCGGCGGATAAACGGGCAATCTTGACCATCACTGTTTTCAGATTCCAAACAATCCACCGGAGCCCCCATGGACCGTTTTGATGCGATGCAAGCGTTCGTGCGCGTGGTGGACACCGGCAGCTTCACCAAGGCTGCGGAAACGCTGCACATGAGCAGGACCAGCGTGACGCAGTTGGTTCAGCAGTTGGAGGCGCGGCTGCGCGTCCGGCTGATCAACCGCACCACGCGCAAGCTCAACGTGACCGCCGACGGCGCCGCCTACTACGAGCGCGCGGTGCGGTTGCTGGCCGACCTGGACGACGCCGAAACCAGCCTGTCCACCGCCTCCGCATCGCCCAGGGGCCGGCTGCGGATCGACGTCCCCAGTCCCCTGGCCCGCATGATCCTGGTGCCTGCGCTTCCGCAGTTCCACGCGCAGTACCCCGATATCCAGATCGACTTGGGCGTCAGCGACCGGATCGTCGACCTGATCGATGAAAACGTGGACTGCGTGATACGCGGCGGCGAACTCACCGATCAATCGCTGATTGCCCGGCGGGTCGGCGACCTGCAGTTGGGGGTGTTCGCGGCACCGGGCTATCTGGAGCGCGTCGGCGTGCCGGGGCATCCGCTTGAGCTGGAAGACGCTCGCCACCGCATCGTGGGGTTCATCTGGGCCCGCAAGGGCAAGGTCGTGCCCTACGCGCTGCGCCGTGGCGACGAGTCCGTCGAGGTGCACGGCCACTACGCGCTGGCGGTCGACGACGGTAATGCCTATCTGGCGGCCGGGCTGGCCGGCATGGGCGTGCTGTGGTTGCCGCACTACATGTCCCAGGCGCATCACGCACGCGGCGAACTGGTCCAGCTGTTCACCGACTGGACACTCGACCCCATGCCGCTGTACCTAGCGTTCCCGCCGAACCGGCACGTGAGCACCAAACTGCGCGTGTTCATCGACTGGGCCGTCGAGCTGATGGCCCGGCACGCGCCCGTCGCTGCCCCGTCCGTGTAACCCATAACGAAGAGGTTGACGCCCCGCATGAAGCCCTTGGACCTGACGCGTTTCGATCTCAACCTGCTGGTCGTGCTGGAGGCGCTGTGGGCCGAAAGGCATGTGGGCCGCGCAGCCGAACGGTTGAACCTGTCCCAGTCCGCCACCAGCCACGCCTTGTCGAGGTTGCGCGGCGCGTTTGACGATCAGCTGTTCATCCGCAACCCCCGCGGCATGGCGCCGACGCCGCTGACCATCGAGCTGATGCCGAGGGTGCTGGCGGTGCTTGAATCGATCAGGCTGGTGGCCAGCCCACGGGGGCCGTTCGATCCCGGCCGTTTGCAGGCGACCCTGTCCGTAGCGGCGACCGATCACGCGGTCGTGACCGTCATCGCCCCGGCCCTGGAGAGGATTCAGGCTGCGGCGCCGCACCTCGTGCTGAAGCTTCGGCCGGCGGACGCCGAATCCGCCCTGCGCCTGCTGGACGCCGGCGAGGCCGACATCGTGCTGGGCTCGGGCTCCTTTGCCCAGCGTCCGCAGCGCTTCGATTGCCGGCGGGTCCGTCAGGAGCGCTTCGTCGGCATCGCGCGCCAGGGGCACCCTGCGCTGGTCAAGCGCGGCAAGACGCTGCGGATGGAACTGGAGGACTTTGTCCGCCTGCCGCACATCCTGGTCTCGCCACGGGGCGATGCGCGGGGCGCGGTCGACGAGGCGTTGGAGCTTCTGGGCCACACCCGCCAGGTGAGCGTCACCTGCCCGAACTTTTTGGCGGTGCCCTTCTTGGTCGGTGCTTCGCAGTCGATTGCCGTGGTGGCCGAGCAGGTCGCCTTGCAGATGCAGGAGGCGGCGCAACTGAGCCTGTTCGAGTTGCCTGCGACGCTGCCCGCTTGGGAGGTGTTCGTCATTCGGGCGCAAGGGCGCGCCAACGAGCCGGCCATCGAGTGGCTGACCGAGCTGCTGACCGCCGGTTGAGCCTCGCCGGCGTGATGCATCCCGTGCATCGAGTTGCTGCGCCGATGCCATTGGATCGCAGGCCTCGGTTCTCCTAGAGTCCGGTTGCCGTTCATTCAACCGCCTGGAGTGCCCCATGAACACCGCGCCTACCCTGGTCATGATCCCTTGTTTCGCCGGAGCTCCGTGGCAACTGGACCAGTTGAGCGGCTTGCAGGATCGCCCCATGCGCACCCTTCGGTTGCCGGACGACGTGCGCGAACTGGAGACACTGGCCGACTTCATCGTCGACCAGGTGAAGGATCTCAAGAGCTACGTGCTGGTGGGCGATTCCTACGGCGCGGTCTCCTCGATTGCGGTGGCGACGCGCCGCCCGAAAGGGCTCAAGGGCCTGGTGCTGTCGGGCGGGTTCGCCAAGAGCCCGATCACCTCGCCCCTGCTCAAGGCGCTGGCGGCGTTGGCGCCGTTCTTCCCCGGGCCCTTTTACCGGCAGACGACCCTGCGGATACACGCCGCCCAACTGGCGTCGTCGTTCGACAAGGAGGGGGAGATTCCCTGGTCGGCCCGAAAGAGCCGCGCGTTCTTCCTCAAGGAGACCCCCCACAAGGCTTACGTCAACCGCATACGCTCCATCGAACAGGTGAACTACACGGACCTGCTGAAGAACATCGACGTGCCCACGCTGATCCTGACACCCGAGGAAGACAAGCTGATCGGCGAGGAAGCCGCCGGGATCCTGCTCAAGGGCATACAGGGCTCGCAGGAAGTCATCCTGCCGCGCAGCGGCCACATGTTCAGGTTCTCGCACCCCGGCGCCTACTCGCGCGAGATCAGCAGGTTTCTGGATCAGGCCTCGCTTTGAGCGGGCCCGTCCCTGCCCTGCTCCCTAATTGACCTCGTCCGTGTGATCAAAGAATGCACGAAGCAAAGCCTGTCTCTTTTCGTCATCGGAATCGTGGCCGCGCGGCCCCGCCAGGGAGCGTTCCATGCGGGAGACGATTTCGGCGTTCAGGCTCCGCTGGTTCTGCTTCGCGATGCGTTTCAGCGTCTGGCGCAGGCCTTCGGGCAACCGCAGCACGAATCTGTCGACTGTCTCAGCCACCCGCCACCTCCGCAAAACCTGCCTTTGGATCGTTGATCTGGGTCATGTTTCCCTCACTGGATCGAGGTGGTCAGCGGTGCCGCGGGCGATGCCAGCAGCCCTTTGACGGCGGCCGAAAAGCACTCCACCTGCAACGGATATTCCTGCCCCATCAACCGCCCCTTGCCGTACCAGACGATGCCGCCCTGACTCAGGATCAGGCCGTTGCGGCCGAACTCGAAGACACTGCCCACCGAGCTGCTGAACACAAAGCGGTTGTCGTCCATCTGCAGCAGTTTGTACTGGGTGTTCGCCGGCGGCAGCTGTTCCTTGATGCGTTGCAGGTACGTCGGGGCCAGGCGGACAAACAGCTGCCCGGCCTGTTCGCGGTACTGCGGGATCGTCAGGCCAGGGCTGCGCTGCAGCTCCACGGCGATCAAGGCGAAGACATCGGCATTGGCCCGCGCCACTGCCAGTTTCACCGCCAGCGTCGAGGTCAGCAGCGCGTTGTCTATCTGCAGCGACGACTTCTCAGGCTGGCCGTTGGCGGCCGGCACGGTGACGGGGCGCATGAACTCGGCCACGTTGACGGTCGACAGCACCGTCGTCGCCAGGTACGCCGCGCAAGCCGAGGCCTGTCCGGCCCGGTCGCCGTTGATCAGCAACGAGAGCGGGCTGCCCTGCCGGGGCAACGTCTGCGCGTCGATCCCCTGCTGCGTGAGGAACGCGTTGACCTGTTCCTGTTTCGCCTCGCCGCGCGCCAGCCCGCAAAGCTGCTCCATCATCAGGGTTTGGCGCGGCTCGTCGAACCTGGGCGACAGCTGGAAGACCGCCTCCTGGATCACCGGCAGCGCCGGCGTGCGCAACCAGATGCGCGGCGCGTCGGCCGGCTTGCCGCTGAGGAACTTGTCGTAGCCGGCCAGGGCCACGAGCAGGATCAGAATGGCGACGAAAACGGATTTCATGTTCATGGTTGTTGCCTCAAGAGTTTGATCATGACCTGCACAAGACCCATCTGCGGGTCACCACTGATAACCGATGCCCACCGCCACCCCGACCTTGCGCTGGGTGTCGGTGCTGCCCTGCAGCTTCGTCACCCAGCGGCCGTTGGCGGACATATGCGATACGCCGAAGGCCAGCGACGACTGGCCGCGATAAGTGCCCGCAGCGGCCACCGTCATGCTGGAACCCGGCGAATACGACTGCGGCAGGCTGGCCATCGCCATCGCACCGGCGATGCCCGCGCTGAGGATTTCGTCCTGCTGCTTGAGGTCGTTCTTCAGTTCCATGTAGCGCGAGTCGGTGTAGGCATTGGCATTGGCGGTGATGTCCGCCACGCTGCTGTTGAGCTGGTCGAGGTTCACCGCATCCGTGCCGCGGGTGCCCGCCGCGAGGTTGGTGAGCTGGCGCTCGTTGCCGCTGCTGCCGAGCGAAACGCTGTTGTCGCGGTCCGCCACCGAGTTGGCGCCCAGCGCCGTGGCATTTCTGGCCGACGCTTTGGCGCCGTTGCCCAGTGCCACCGAGTTCTCCCCGCTGGCTTGGGACCGCGTGCCGACCGCCGCGCTGTTCTTGCCGGACGCCACCGCCCCCGCGCCCCCGGCGAGAGAATCGGCGCCGGTGGCTTTGGGTTTGGCTGCCGCACTGCCGTTGCTCACCTGGAACATGCCGTCGGTGCCGTTCTTGATGTTGGCGACATCCCCCTCCACCGAGGTGATGCGGCCGTCCTGCTGACCGGCGTTGGCCCCCAGGTTGGCGATGGAGTCGTCGGTGTATTGCTTGGCTTCCGCCACCGCGCCGTCGAGTTGGCGCACGTTGACCGCATCGTTGGCGTTCTTGCCGTCGGCGACGTTGCTGACCGTGCGGGTCTCGCCGGTCGCGGCATTGCCCACCGATACGGTGCCCGACGTCACGTTGTTCGCCCCGGAATACTGACCGCTGTAGGTTTCGGCACCGCGTCCGCCATCGCTGGCGCCGCTGCCGAGGGCAACGCTGCCGGCGGCGGTCGCCGTGGCGCCGCTGCCCGCCGCCACCGAGCCGGTGCCCGACGCCTGGGCCTGGGCGCCCAACGCCATGGCGTCGGTGCCCGTGGCGCTGGAGTCTGCCCGGGTCGAGTTGACGTGCAGGTACTTGATGCCGCCTCCCGCGCCGATCAGGGTTTCAAGCCCGCCGACTCGTCCGCCCAGGTTCGTGATGTCCGTGGTGTTCTGGTCGACCTGGTCGCCGACCGCTTTGAGTTGGGCCACGTTGACCGCGTCGTTGTCCTGCGTGCCGGCCGCCAGCCCGGTGATCTTGCGGCTGCCCAGGGCCGTGCCGATGCCGACCTCGCCGACCGATGTCTGCGGGCCGGCCAGCCGATAGGCGCTGTAGCCCGTCTCGGCACCGACCGTGGTGAGCGAGCTCGAACCCAACGCCACGCTCATGGCATGGCTGGCATTGGCGCCGGCGCCCAGCGCCACCGCCTGCTCCGCCGCCGCCTGAGCCGCGCTGCCCACCGCAATGCCGGACGCCAGCAGCACCTGCGTGTTGCGGCCGATGGCGATGCCGCCGGCGGCGGCCTGACTGACATTGGCCTGGTTGCCGAGCCCGATGCCGTTGTCACCGTTGACCACGGTGCCGGGACCGACGGCGACCGATTCCGCGCCGCTGGCGAGCGAGTCCGTGGGGTTGGTCGAATTGGCGTGGAAGTACAGCGTACCGGTCGAACTCAGCGAGCCCATCGCGCCGGTCAGCTGGCGCAGGGTCACGGCGTCGTGGTCTTCGGTGGCGTCCGCCACGTTGGTGATCTGCCGGTAGCTGCCGGCCTTGCCCACCGACACCGAGCCCAGCAAGGTGGCATCCGAGGTGTCGTAGATGATCGTCCCGGCGCCGGCGGCAATCGAGCCGGTGGTCGGTGCCAAGACCCGGTCGGCGACCGAACCTTCGCCCAGCGCGATACCGCCCGCCACCTGCGCCTGGCTCAGACGGCCCAGCGCGAGAGCACCGTCCGCGCTCGCGCTGGCGCCGGAACCGGCCGCGAATGAATTGACGCCGGCGGCGATGGATTGCGGCCCGATCGCGATGCTGTCCTGACCGTTGGCTTGCGCGTCGGCCAGGGTCGAGTTGCTGTGGAAGTACTTGATGCCGGCGCCGTTGTTCACCAGGTTGTCGACGGTCTGGTTGGTCGCGAACAGTTGCGAGCCGTTCACCGCGTCGGTGCTGGTGGCGTTCAGGGCGCCGGCTGCGACGTTGGTCAATTTCACCGCCGTGCCGGCCGGGTTGAAGGTCACTTGGGTCTTGGTCGCTGCATCGTCGTACTTCACGGCCACGGCGGCGGTGTTGGTCAGGCTGTTGTTGAGGTTGGTCAGCGCTGCGCCGACGTTGTTGCTGACCAGCGGGCCGGTGTTGGCGCCCGTGGTGCTGATGCTGTTGGTGGAGTAGCTCGGTGCCGTCCATGCACCGGTGTTCGCATCCAACGCTGCGCCGCCCCCCAGCGCGGTCGCGGTGTCCTGCCCGGCCTTGTTCAGTTGGCTGACGTTGACGGCATCGGTGGCGCTGGAGCCGGCGGCAAGGCCGGTGAGGCGACGGCCATCGGCACCGTTGGCGATGTTCACTTCGCCGCCCGCCGTCGCCGTCCCGCCGACGCCATAGGCGGCGTTGCCCAGCGTGGAACCTGTCGCCGACGAGCCTGCGCCCAAGGCGATGCTGTTGGCGAAGCTGGCGGTGGCGCCATTGCCTAACGCAATGCTGTTGATGCCGCCGGAGATGGCGCCCGGGCCCATCGCCACGCTGTCCTGGCCGTTGGCTTGCGCGTCGGCCAGGGTCGAGTTGCTGTGGAAGTATTTGATGCCGGCGCCGTTGTTGACCAGGTTGTCGACGGTTTGGTTGGTTGCGAACAGCTGCGAGCCGTTCACCGCATCGGTGCTGGTGGCGTTCAGGGCGCCGGCTGCGACGTTGGTCAATTTCACCGCCGTGCCGGCCGGGTTGAAGGTCACTTGGGTCTTGGTCGCTGCATCGTCGTACTTCACGGCCACGGCAGCGGTGTTGGTTACGCTGGTGTTGAGGTTGGTCAGCGCTGCGCCGACGTTGGTGCTGACCAGCGGGCCGGTGTTGGTGCCTGTGGCGCTGATGCTGTTGGTGGAGTAGCTCGGTGCCGTCCATGCACCGGTGTTCGCATCCAACGCTGCGCCGCCGCCCAGTGCGGTCGCGGTGTCCTGCCCGGCCTTGTTCAGTTGGCTGACGTTGACGGCATCGGTGGCGCTGGAGCCGGCGGCGAGGCCGGTGATGCGACGGCCGTCGGCGCCGTTGGCGATGTTCACTTCCCCGCCGGTTGCCGTGCCACCGACGCCGTAAGCGGCGTTACCCAGCGTGGCGCCGGTGGCGGACGAGTTGGAACCCAACGCCACACCGTTGGCAATCGTCGCGCTCGCGAGCGGGCCGATGGCGACGCTGTCCTGGCCGGTCGCGCTGCTGTCGGCCAGGGTCGAGTTGCCGTGGAAGTATTTGATGCCGGCGCCGTTGTTGACGAGGCTGTCGACAGTCTGGTTGGTCGCGAACAGTTGCGAGCCGTTAACGGCGTCTGTGCTGGTGGCGTTCAGGGCACCGGCTGCGACGTTGGTCAATTTCACCGCTGTGCCGGCCGGGTTGAAGGTCACTTGGGTCTTGGTCGCAGCATCGTCGTACTTCACAGCCACGGCGGCCGTGTTGGTCACGCTGGTGTTGAGGTTGTTCAGGGCCGCGCCGACGTTGTTGCTGACCAATGGGCCGGTGTTGGCGCCTGTGGCGCTGATGCTGTTGGTGGAATAGCTTGGTGCCGTCCAGGTTCCGGTATTTGCATCCAACGCTGCGCCGCCGCCCAACGCGGTCGCGGTGTCCTGCCCGGCCTTGTTCAGTTGGCTGACGTTGACGGCATCGGTTGCGCTGGAGCCGGCGGCGAGGCCGGTGATGCGACGGCCGTCGGCGCCATTGGCGATGTTCACTTCGCCACCCGCCGTCGCCGTCCCGCCGACGCCATAAGCTGCGTTGCCCAACGTCGCGCCCGTGGCGGACGAGTTGGAGCCCAGCGCCACACCGTTGGCAAGGGTCGCGCTCGCCAACGGCCCGATGGCGACGCTGTCCTGGCCGGTCGCGCTGCTGTCGGCGAGGGTCGAGTTGCTGTGGAAATACTTGATGCCCGCGCCGTTGTTGACGAGGCTGTCGACGGTTTGGTTGGTCGCGAACAGCTGCGAGCCGTTCACGGCGTCTGTGCTGGTGGCGTTCAGGGCGCCGGCCGCGACATTGGTCAGCTTCACCGCCGTACCGGCCGGGTTGAAGGTCACCTGGGTCTTGGTCGCGGCATCGTCGTACTTCACGGCCACAGCGGCCGTGTTGGTCACGCTGGTGTTGAGGTTGCTAAGGGCCGCGCCGACGTCGCTGCTGACCAGCGGGCCGGTGTTGGCGCCCGTCACGCCGATGCTGTTGGTCGAGTAACTCGGCGCCGTCCACGCGCCGGTGGTCGCGTTGACCGCTGCGCCGCCGCCCAAGGCCGACGCCGTGTTCTGACTGTTGGCAAACAACTGCGAACCGTTCACCGCATCGGTGCTGGTGGCGTTCAACACGCCGGCCGCGACGTTGGTCAGCTTCACCGCCGTGCCGGCCGGGTTGAAGGTCACCTGGGTCTTGGTCGCGGCATCGTCGTACTTAACCGCTACGGCGGCCGTGTTGGTCACGCTGGTGTTGAGGTTGGTCAACGCTGCGCCGACGTTGGTGCTGAGCAACGGGCCGGTGTTGGCTCCCGTGGCGCTGATGCTGTTGGTGGAGTAGCTCGGTGCCGTCCACGCACCGGTGCTTGCATCCAGCGTTGCACCGCCGCCCAGCGCGGTCGCGGTGTCCTGCCCTGCCTTGTTCAGTTGGCTGACGTTGACGGCATCGGTTGCGCTGGAGCCGGCGGCGAGGCCGGTGAGGCGACGGCCGTCGGCGCCGTTGGCGATGTTCACTTCCCCGCCGGTTGCCGTGCCACCGACGCCGTAAGCGGCATTAGCCAGCGTGACGCCTGTGGCGGACGAGTTGGAACCCAGGGCCACACCGTTGGCGATCGTCGCGCTCGCGAGCGGGCCGATGGCGACGCTGTCCTGGCCGGTCGCGCTGCTGTCGGCCAGGGTCGAGTTGCCGTGGAAGTATTTGATGCCTGCGCCGTTGTTGACCATGTTGTCGACGGTTTGGTTGGTCGCGAACAGTTGCGAACCGTTGACCGCGTCGGTGCTGGTGGCGTTCAGGGCGCCGGCCGCGACATTGGTCAGCTTCACCGCCGTACCGGCCGGGTTGAAGGTCACCTGGGTCTTGGTCGCGGCATCGTCGTACTTCACGGCCACAGCGGCCGTGTTGGTCACGCTGGTGTTGAGGTTGCTAAGGGCCGCGCCGACGTCACTGCTGACCAGCGGGCCGGTGTTGGCGCCCGTCACGCTGACGCTGTTGGTCGAATAGCTCGGCGCCGTCCACGCGCCGGTGGTCGCGTTGACCGCCGCCCCGCCGCCCAAGGCAGACGCCGTGTTCTGGCTGTTGGCGAACAACTGCGAGCCGTTCACGGCGTCGGTGCTGGTGCCGTTCAAGGCGCCGGCCGCGACGTTGGTCAACCTCACAGAGGTGCCCGCCGGGTTGAAGGTCACCTGAGTCTTGGTCACGGGATCGTCGTACTTCACGGCCACGGCGGCGGTGTTGGTCACGCTGGTGTTGAGGTTGGTCAGGGCTGCGCCGACGTTGGTGCTGACCAATGGGCCGGTGTTGGCACCCGTGGCACTGATGCTGTTGGTGGAATAGCTTGGCGCCGTCCAGGCACCAGTTGCCGCGTTGACCGCCGCACCACCGCCCAGGGCCGACGCTGTGTTCTGGCTGTTGGCAAACAACTGCGAACCGTTCACCGCATCGGTGCTGGTGGCGTTCAGTGCACCGATAGCGATGTTGGTCAACTTGACCGCCGCACCCGCCGGGTTGAAGGTCACCTGGGTCTTGGTCGCGACATCGTCGTACTTCACCGCCACGGCGGCGGTGTTGGTCACGCTGGTGTTGAGGTTGGTCAACGCTGCGCCGACGTTGGTGCTGACCAATGGGCCGGTATTGGCGCCCGTGGCGCTGATGCTGTTGGTCGAGTAGCTCGGCGCCGTCCATACACCGGTGGTCGCGTTGAGTGCGGCGCCGCCGCCCAGGGCCGTCGCCGTATCCTGGCCGACCTTGTTCAGTTGGTTGACGTTGACGGCATCCGTTCCGCTGGAGCCGGCGGCCAGGCCGGTGATGCGGCGGCCGTTGGATCCGTTGTTGATGTTCACCTCACCGCCCGTCGCCGTGCCGCCGACACCGTAAGCCGCATTCGTCAGTGTCGAGCCCGTGGCGGACGAGTTGGAGCCCAACGCCACGCCGTTGGCGGAAGTCACCGAGGCAGCGGAACCCAGCGCCAGGCCGGCTGTGCCCGCCGATGTTATCGATGCATTCACACCCAAGGCCGTCGCGTCCGTGGCAGACACGCCAACGCCCCAACCGATACCGGTGGCGTTGTTGCCCGTGACGTTGATTTGTCGTCCAAGCGCGATGGAGTTGCTTCCCGTTGCCTTGGCGGCATCGCCTATCGCGATACTGATGTTACTGGCGGTGGTGATCGATCCCCCGCTGATCGCAATGGAGTTGTCGGCTGCGCTGGAACCGCCACCCAGGTTGGCGGCGGCCATTACGCCAGGGCTGAGGGTGCCCGACGACAATGCGACCACCACAGCGGCCATTGTCGCTCGCTGAGGTGCCGGACCGCTTCGTGTCTTCTTGTCAGCCAGTTCCGACGCCACTACCCAGCAGCGCAACGAGGTATTCCAGACCACCGAAAATATTCTGTTCATCACTGAACTGGCCTCAAGCCAGCCTCCGAAACCCGCGTCATCCATGGCGTGATGACTTCCGCCTTCAACTCGATTGCGGATACGGAGCTTTGCCGACAAACATCGAATCTCGTCATTGGCCGACGGGAATTCAAACTTCGTTTGACATAGCGAACAGGCATCACAATGGAATCAAGTGAATGTATTGTCTCGACTCGCCCCGCGGATTCAGTTAGGAAATTTCCTGCTGTTTGTAGGAAATTTCCCAAGTAACAAACATCAACAAACTCATTTAAACGCCCATAAAAAAACGCCAAAGAACATGAATAAATGTCTTTGGCGTTATGCACTTGCGAATGAACTTACGCATACAGTTCAACCACTGGCTTCAATGCCCCGCTGAAGATCCAGCCAGTTCAACAGACTGGCGGCCGACATCGGCCGCGCACATAAATAACCCTGCCCTTGGGTACACCCCAATTCCAGCAGCACGCTGCGCTGTTCTTCGGTTTCGATCCCTTCGACCACCACTGACATGCCCAACGCCTCTCCCAGGGCCAGGGTGCTGCTGATCACGGCCCGGCGACGCGGCTCATGCCTGAGCCCGCGCACGAACTCGCCGTCCAGTTTGATTTCGTTGAACGGCAACTGACACAGCCGCTGCAGCGAAGAGAACCCCGCGCCGAAGTCGTCGATGGACAGACTGCAGCCCATCATCCGCAGGCGCACCAGGCTTTCCAGGCTGATCGCCGGGGCTTCGAGCAGGCCTGTTTCGGTCAGTTCGAAGGTCAGCCCGGAACCGGGCAGGCCGTGCGCCGCCAACAGGGCCTGAATCCGGCCGGTCAGCACCGGGTTGACCAGTTGCCCGGCGTGCAGGTTGAACGCGACATTCAGGGCGACTCCCTGATCGAGGGCCTGGCGCTGCAGCCTCAGCCCCTGTTCCAGTTGCAGGAACAGCAATTCGTCCAGCAGCCCGCAACGCTCGATGACCGGCATGAACACGGACGGCGGCAAGACCCCCTTGAAAGGATGGTGCCAGCGGGCCAGCGCTTCGATGCTGCACACGTCACCGGTCTGCAAATTGAACTTGGGCTGAAAGTAGGTGTGCAACTGATGGTCGGCGAGCGCCTGGCGAACCTCTTCCTCGGAGGCCGGCACGACCGGCAGCGCCTCCGCTTCGTTGTCGAGGTCGCTCAGGTGCCTGGCCAGCAGCAGCTGCAAGGCCTGCGGTTGCGACAGCTTGCCGGCATCCTCCTGCAGCGCCATGCCCAGCAGCGAAATCAGTTGCCCCGCCACACTGCCCGCCTCGGCCGCCAGGCCATCGCTGATGATGATCGCCCCTCCCTGCCCGGAACGTCCCAGGGTCTGCAACAGGCCCGGAACATTCGGCCGTCCCTGGCTCAGCACGCACAGAGTCACGTCCACCGGGCCGAACTGTTCGAGGTCGGCGAACGCCTGACGGTCATCCGCGACCACCAGAACCTCCCGGCATCCGCCCTGGCGCAGCCTGTTGGCCACCCTCAACGTGCGGGAAGCGTTGTCGCCGATAACCAAGACGCGAAGTGGGAGCATGGGCATGGAAGCAGGCTCACTCTGGAAGGAATGAGCCCATTGTCCGGCGTTGATCCACCGGTATCTCTAGGAAACGTCCTTTTGAATGTAGGAAATTTCCGAAAACCGATAGGGCATCCAAACTGCTCACGAAAGAGGACTCAAGACTCCACCGTGCCCGGATCGCCGATCCGGTGCTCCAGCGTGTGCGCCAGGCGCTCCATCGCCTGCTGCAACGCATCCACCGCCTCGGTCAGGGCGGCCGCATCGGCCCCCATGCAGATGGCCTCCAGTTGCTCGCAGCACTGAATCAGGCCGCCCGCCTTGATGATCCGCGCCCCGCCCTTGACCCGGTGGGCTAGGTCGGAAAGCCCCGACAGGTCGTGTTCGCCGAACAGCTTGATGAGCCGCAACATGTCCTCTTCGTTGCTGCTGGCCAGATCCCCCAACAGTTTCCTGACGGCGCCCTGATCGCCCCGGGTCAACTGCTGCAGGCTGTTCAGGTTGATGTCGCCTTCCGCCGCAGGGCTCACGGCACCCTGCGCGGGTGACTGCGCCGCAGACTGCACCGACGCCAGCCGGGTGCTCAGGTCACCCAGGCTGATCGGTTTGAAGAGGCAGTCGTCCATCCCCTCCGCCAGGCAGCGGTCTTTTTCCTCCGGCTGGGCATTGGCGGTCAGTCCGAGGATCAAGCAGGGCCCGGCCCCCGTGGATCGCTCTTCGTCGCGGATGGCCCGCGTCAATTCATAGCCGTTCATCACCGGCATGTTGCAGTCGGTGATCACCACATCGAAACGGCCGTTGCGCCAGGCGCGCAGGCCATGGGCGCCGTCCTCGGCGTCGCTGACGCTGTGGCCCAGGTAGGACAGCTGCTGGGAAAGCAGCAAGCGGTTGGCCGGGTAGTCGTCGATCACCAGGATGTTCAGCACGCTTGCCTGGTCCGTGAGCTCGGCCGCCGGCAGCTCGGTGGCCGGCACCGGTTGCAGGATCAAAAGATCGAGGCAGATGTCGATCTGCGTGCCCTTGCCGGGGGCACTGGTCAGGTGCAGCTCCCCGTCCATCATTTCGCACAGGGTGCGGCTGATGACCAGGCCCAGGCCCGAACCGCCCCGCGCCGACTGATGATTGTTGCGGGCCTGGCCGAACGGGTTGAAAAGCAGCGCCTGGTCTTCGGGCGAAATGCCGATGCCGGAGTCCTTCACCTGAACGTGGATCCTCAGGCGTTCGCCGCACGCGCCCAGCACCGCCTGAACGCTCAGGCGCACTTCGCCTTCGTCGGTGAACTTGATGGCGTTGCTCAGCAGGTTGGACAGGATCTGCTTGAAGCGCAGGGGGTCGATCAGCACGTCGCGACTGGCCTTGAGGTCGAAGTCCAGCAGCAGCCTCAAGCCCTTCTGCCGGGCCACGCCTTCGAACATGCGCACCACCGACTCGACCAGCTCGCGCAGGCTGGCCCGTTGCGGGGTCAGGGACAGCCGGCCGGACTCGATCCGCGCGATGTCGAGGATGTCGCCGATCAGGTCCAGCAAGCCCCTCGCCGCCCCCGAGGCGACCTCGATGGCGAAGCGGTCCATGACGCCTTGGTCAGCCTTCTTCATCGCCAGTTCGAGCATGCCGATCACGGCATTCATCGGCGTGCGGATCTCGTGGCTCATGGTCGCCAGGAAGGTGGTTTTCGCCCGGTTGGCGTCATCCGCGCTTTTCTTGGCGCTCTGCAGCTGGTCCATCAGGCGCTGACGGTCGCTGATGTCGATCCAGCCGGCGATGATGCCCATCACCACGCCTTCGCTGGTGTGGTACGGCAGCATCCAGTGATACACCGTGTGCACCACGCCGTCGCTGTGGATGTAGGTGCGGTCCTGGATCCAACGCGTGCCGCTCTCCATGACCTTGATGTATTCGGCCTGGAAGGTCTGGGCGTCGGAATGCCCGACCACCGAGCTGTCGGTCAGCCGCTTGCCCATCACGGCTTCGCGCGGCAAGCCCAAGGCGTCGAGGTAGGCCGAGTTGCAGCTGATCAGCCGGCCCTCGCGGTCGCGCACGTAGATCGCGTGGGGCGTGCCGTCGATCAAGGCGCGCATGAATTCCATCTGGTCGTTGAGCGCCCGCTCGGCCTTTTCCCGGGTGGACACCAGTTTGCGCAGATGAATGATCCAGACCGCCGCCAGCATCAGCAACAGCGCAAAGATGACAAACCCCTGAATGACCGCCGAACGGTGGTGCAGCCAGCTGTCGTTATCGATCACCACGTCGTGGCGCCAGCGGCTCATCAGTTCGTCCAGCTCTTCCGGGGGAATGCTTTGCAGGGCCTTGTCCAGGATCGAGTACAGCTCCAAAGCCCCGCGGTCGGTGGCGAACCCGGTCGGCGCCGACAGCGGGCCGACGACTGCGGCCACCCGCAGGCGGTCGCGGTACTGGCGCAGGATCATGTAGCGTCCGTTGATCAGCGAATTGAGCGCACCGTCCGCGTCGCCCTTGTCCACCAGCGCCAAGGCCTCGGCCGACGTCGTGGTCTCGATGAGCTGGATGCCCGGAAAGGACTCGCGGAGGTAGTCTTGCAGCGCATTGCCGCGGCGCATCGCCAGCCGTTTGCCGACCATGCCTTGCAGCGATTGCGCCCTGTCCGGCAGGTCCCGAGTGATCAGCACGAACGGGCTGGTCAGGTACGGCCGGGTGAAGCGCAGCTCGCCTTCTCGGGCCGTGCTGGGGGTGAAGGCCGCGATCAGATCCGCCTTGCCGGCCCGAATCTGCTCGATCAGTTTTTCCATCGAACTGCTGCGCACCACATCGAACTTCAGCCCTGTGCGCTGGCTGACCTTGGCCAGCACCTCGGCGCCGATGCCCCGGAACTCGCCCTGCCCGTCAAAGAAGGAGACCGGCGGAAGGCCGTCGTTGACGGCCACGGTCAGGCGCGGATGGTTTTGCATCCAGCGCTGTTCGGCGGCGGTGAACGGGAGCGGATCCAGGCCCGCGACATTGAGGTCCCCCGCCCCCCACCGACGCAGGATCGCCATCCGGTCGCTGATCGGGATCACCTCCAGCGCGGCGTTGAGAATGTGCAGCAGCTGACTGTTGCGCTGGTTCAGGGCGAAGGAGAAATGCGTGCTGAGCACACCCGACAACGTCGTCAGGTAGACATCGTTGAGGAAGTACTTGCCCACCAGATAATGGGTGCTGACGGCATCGCCCAGGTAAGCGTCCGCCTGATTGAACGCCACGGCGCCGATGGCGTTCTGGGCCGACGTATGGAACTGAAGCACCGATTTGGGGTAGTTCGCGACGACCGCATCCGTCGGCTGGAGGTGATCGACGATGGCGAGCCGTTCGCCGGCCAGGTCCGGCGCCAGCGCCTTGCTGGCGCCGCTGCGCGTCACCAGCACCGACGGGGCCTGCACGTAGGCCGTGGTGAGCGCAAGCTCAGGGTCGGTGCCGTCGAAACTGTTGACGGCGCCCACCAGGTCCACCTCGCCGTCCCTGAGCGCCTGCATCGCTTCGTTCCGGGAATCGTAACGAAACACATCGATCCTGATGTGCAGCATGCCGGCCAGCAGCGCGGCATAGTCGGCCGTGATGCCCTCGTAGTCCTGGCCCCCGGTGATCATGCCGAAGGGCGCATTGTCCGGCAGCGCAGCCCCCAGGCGCAGCGAGCCCTTGTTGCGCAGCCAGCGCCAGTCCGCCTCCTCCAGCACGACCGCCGGCAGTTCGCCGGTCGAGCGGCCGAACAGGTTCAGGGCCTGCACCGCCGCCTGCGCCGGCGAAACGCTCCCCCACTGGCCGAGCAGACAGACAGCCAGTGCGCAGCAACGCAGAAGAGTCTTCATCTAGATGAGGTTGTTGCGCTTGGCGAAGTCGGCCAGGTACACCACAGACTTCACATTGAGCTTTTCGATGAGGCGGGTCTTGTAGGTGCTGACCGTCTTGTTGCTCAACAGCATGGCGTCACCGATCTCCTTGTTGCTCAGGCCCCGGGCGAGCTGCTGCAGAATGACCAGCTCCCGGTCCGACAGGCCGCGGATCATCTCAAGCTCAGTGGAGTCGATGTCGCTGCGGCGTACGGAGTTTCCGGCAAGGTTGGGAAAAAAGGTATAGCCGGCCATCAATGCCTTGATGGCCTTGCTCAGTTCGCTCAGTTCATCGGTTTTCGAGATGTAGCCCGCCGCGCCCGCCTTCATGCAGCGCATGGCGTAGAACGCCGCCGACTGAGAGGTCAGCACCAGGATCTTGCTCGACAGTTTCAGCGCACTGATCCGGTTGATGACTTCCAGGCCGTCGAGGCTGGGCATGGCGATGTCCAGCAGGATCAGCTCCGGCTGGTGCCTGCGCGCCATCTGCACGGCATCGGCGCCGTTGTCGGCCTCGGCGACGACTTCGAACTGCTCGCGTTCAAGCAGCACCTTCACTGTCGCCCGGATGAACGGATGATCGTCTACAACCAACGCTTTATGCATTTGAACCTCACTGCGGTACGCACAGGAAATACCAGTGACGAATGGGCCATGCATCACAAAAGTATGGAACAAATCACTGGCTAATGCTGCCTGCTTGATTCAGTCATCAGGCAGTTGAATCGGACAATTCATGAAGCGGGGCTGCCACGCTCAGGCGGGTGACTCCGGCGCTTGCAGCCACCGCAGCAGCCGCCCGGCCTCCATAGGGCGCGCCAGGTGGAAACCCTGGCCGAACGAACACCCCATCGCCACCAGGCCGTCGCGGATGGCGCGGCTGCCGACGCCTTCGATCACCAGGCTCATGTTCAGCGCACGCGCCAAGGCCACGGTGCTGCTGACCATCGCATGGGTGCGCGGATCGTCGATGGAGCGCACAAGCTGGCCGTCGAGCTTGAGCTGGTTGAACGGCAGTTGGCAGAGCAGCGTCAACGACGAAAAGCCCATGCCGAAATCATCGATCGACAGGCCGCAGCCCATCATGCGCAGGCGGATCAGGTTTTCCCGGGTGGTCCGCGGAACATCCAGCAAGCCGTTTTCGGCCACTTCGAACAATAACGTCGCCCCCGGGAAACCATGGACGCCCAGCAGCCGATCGATGTGATCGATCAGGTCGTTGCGCGCCAATTGCGAGGCATGGAGATTGAACGCCAGTTCCAGGCGCAGGCCGGCGTCGTGCAAGGCATGCAACAGCGCCATGCCTTGCTCCAGCAGTTGGCGGAGCATTTCATCGATCAGGTCGTAGGCCAGCACGGCGGCCAGGAAGTCCTTGGGCAACAGCAGCCCCTTGTCGGGATGCTGCCAGCGCACCAGGGCCTCCGCCCCGGCCAGCTCGGCGGTCTTCAGATCGAACTTGGGCTGGAACCAGGCCTTGAACTCACCCTGGGCCAGACCCCGGCGCACGTCCTCTTCGCTCGGCAGCCTGGCGGGCGGCACCGGCTCGGCTTCGGCGGCCAGCCACCGACGGGTGTAGCGATTGAGGATTTCCTGCAACGCGTACAGTTGCGTGGGCTTGCTCAGGACGCCCAGCATCTGCATCCCCGACAGGCAGGTCATCTGCTCGACCGCACGGCGCAGCTCCGGCCGCAGGTCGCTGCACAGCGCCACCGCCCGCGCCAATCCGCCTTCGCCGACCCGGGTCAAGAACTCCAGACCGTTGATGGCCGAATGGCTCAGGTCGCACAGCACGATGTCGACGCCCCCCACCCGGCTGATCTGCACCATCGCCTGTTCGCTGTCGCTCGCCTGCAGAATGTCGTTGACGCCCAGATACTGGAGAGCCTTCACCAACGTGCCACGCTGAAACGATTGACCCTCCAAAACCAAAACGCTGGGTACACACATCTCGTCAACTACTCGCAATGACTTGAGGTGAAAATTCTCGCAAGTGCGTTTAACCGGCAGCGAAGGATTTATCTCGGCGATTTGTAGGAAATTTCCTAAAGCCGATCCGCAAGCCGTGCCTGTCATGGGCGAGGCGACAGGTCGGCGCGTTCTCACTGTTTCTGTGCCTTTGCCTTGATCCTTCCCGCCCCTGACCTACACTCCCCCACACTGACCGTAGGGTCATATCCGTGTTTTCCCGGATGCCCCGTTCCACCACATGCAGGGGCGCACGGAAAACCTTCAGGACATGGATGCCGGAAACCATTGAATAGACGGGGCGAACTCCGAAAAGCCAGACGAGTAGGAACTTAAATATGGAGATTTAATTCATGACAGCTCAAGCACATCTCGTTGGTGGATGGACTCCGTACCACAAACTGACGCCGAAGGACCAGGAAGTCTTCAAAGAAGCCCTGGCCGGCTTCGTCGGCGTGAACTACGCACCTGAAGAAGTCTCGACCCAAGTCGTCAACGGCACCAACTACCGTTATCTGTCGAAAGCCACGCTGCCTGGCTCGCCAGGCAGCTGGCAAGCGATCGTGGAGATCTACGCGCCGATCAACGGCAAGCCGCACATCACCCAGATCCACCGGATCTAGTCTGAACCCTCGCATCCGGAGGCTGTAGGGGGCCGGCCGCGTCTGCTGTGGCCGGCCGCCCTCACGCGATCTACACAACGATACACAACCCCTCCCTGCGCGACACATCCCCAATACATGCCGCTGCCAGAGTGTGCCCCATCGAAGCCGACCGGCTTCGACTCACACAGAGGCGAACATCCCATGACCCATTCCAACGACACCGTGCTGTACACCGGCAAGACCCGCACCACCGGCGGCCGTGACGGCGCCGCGCGCAGCAGCGACGGCAACCTCGACATCAAGCTCTCGCCTCCGGGTTCCGGCGGCGCCGGCACCAACCCCGAGCAGTTGCTGGCGGCCGGCTGGTCGGCCTGCTTCATCGGGGCAATGGGCAAGGCTGCGGCAGCGCTGAAGGTTCGTCTGCCGGCCGATGTGGCGGTCGACACCGAAATCGACCTTTGCAAGGAGGAAAACGCCTTCTTCCTGCAGGCTCGCCTGAACGTGAGCCTGCCGGGGCTGGATCCGGCGGTGGCCCGCGCCGTGGTGGACACCGCCCACCAGACCTGCCCGTACTCCAAGGCGACCCGGGGCAACATCGCGGTCACGATCAATCTGGTCTGACCCGAGCGACCATGAAAAGGCCTGCCGCCATGGCAGGCCTTTTCGTGTTTCAGGCGCCGGGGCTCACTCTTTGAGGATCAGCAGCGGCTCGCCCTTCTTGACGATATAGGTCGCCAGTTCCGAGCCCTTGTCGGTGCCGATGTTCTTGGCGATGTGCGCCACCCCGGCAGGGATGAACAGCGAATCGCCGGCCTTGAGCGTGACCGGATCCCGGCCTTCGAGTCGGTACTCGAACGTGCCGCTGATCACGTAGGCCACTTCGACGCCGGGGTGCGCGTGCCGGGGCGAGGTGATGCCCGGCGCGAAATCCACCCGGGCCTGGATGACTTCGCGGTCGGCGGTGCCCAAGTCCTGGCGCACCAGGTCCGTGCGGCTCAGACCTTGCTGCCAGTTCTGCGGGGCGGGTGCCGGTTGCGCGGCTTGCGCCAGACCGGCCACGCAGGCCAGTGCAACAGCAGAAAGCGTATTCAGATGACGTCGCATGGTGTGTCCTCTTCAAAGCAGTGGTTGACCCCTCCTACCTTGAACCGGCCATGTATTGCCGATGTGTCGGGCAATGGCTGTTCGTCAAGCCAATGTATCGATCGGCGCCCTGGATACAGGCGCATACAAAGTCCGTCTCAGAGCGGCGCCACGACGGGCTGTTCGCCGCTCTGCACCAGGTCGATCAGCCAGGTGCGGAACGCCACGACCTTTTTCGAGTCGGCGATCTCCAGCGGCGTCACCAGGTAGAAGCCCAGGTCGGACTTGAGCTTGAGGTTGAACGGCGCCACCAGCTTGCCGGCCTTCAGGTCGTCGTCCACGTAGGTGGAGCGGCCGATGCACACGCCCAGCCCGTCGATGGCGGCCTGCACCGCCATCATGGCCAGGTCGAAGGTGAGCCGCGTACCCTCGGCCAGCTTCTTCGGCTGCCCTGCCGCGCTCAGCCACATGTTCCAGTCGTTGCTGGTCATGCCGCTGACTTGCAGCAAGGTGTGGTTGGCCAGGTCGACGGGGCTTTTCAGGGCCTTGGGCCCGGTCAGCAGCTTGGGGCTGCACACCGGAAAGATCTCGTCCGACATGAGCCAGTCGGCCCGCAGGCCTTTCCAGTCACCGAACCCGTAGCGGATCGCCGCGTCGATGCCGCCCTTGCGAAAGTCCACCAGTTCGGTGGAAGCGGTGACGCGCACATCGATATTGGGGAACGCATCCTGGAAGGACGCCAGGCGCGGCAACAACCATTTGGACGCCAGCGAGACCAGCGTGCTGATGGTCAACGCGCTGTTGTTGCAGGACTCACGCAGCATTTCGGTGGAATAGCGCAGTTCATGGAAGGCCGAGCGGATGCCTGGCAGATAGGCGTGGCCTTCGGTGGTCAGTGCCAGGCCGTCCTTGAGGCGCAGGAACAGGCGGATGCCCAGTTCGTCCTCCAGCCGGCGGATCTGATGGCTGATGGCCGTCTGAGTGACGTTCAGTTCCTCGGCGGCCTTGGTGAAACTCATATGGCGAGCGGCAGACTCGAACGCTCTCAATCCATTAAGGGAGGGAATTCTGGCGACCATTAGCTTTGTTAATGCTCATGAGATTTTGTCATAAGGTAGCACCCAAGAAGTCCTTTGCAAAATGTTTCGGCGGTCGAGGATCCTAGCGTCGCTTTCAGGCCACAACGGCCTGAAAACGCCCACTCATAGGATGAGATCGCCGTGAACAAGACAGTTGAAATCAACAACAGCCCGGACGAAAAAGCTCCACAACTGAAAGCGCGCAATGCCTCCCGAATGGCCGAAATCAGCCGCCCACATTTCGACGCCGCGTACGAAAAAGGCCTGATGGGGGTTTCCTGCCGCGTGCTTGACAATCGCCGCATCGAAATCGCCACCAGCGGCAAGGAAGTGATCGACTACACCCGCTGCGGCTACCTCAACCTGGACGCCCACCCCAAAGTGCTCGCCGCCGCCAAGGCGTCGATGGACGAAGTGCCTTCGGTGCACTTCTCCGTGGCCCGCACCCGTCTCTCCGCCGAGCCGCTGGCGCGCCTGGAGCACACCCTGGCCAAGCTGTTCGACGTCAACGGCGTGGTGGTCTTCCCGACCGTGGCCGCCGCCAACATGGGCGCCCTGCCCCTGCTGGCCGCCGGCCTGTTCACCGGCGGCGAGAAACCGCTGATCGCCTTCGACCGCTTCGCCCACGTGACCCTGCAGTACCACATTCCGGTGCTGCGCGAGGAAACCGACGTGATCGTCATCGAACACAACGACCTCGAACACCTGGAGCGCCTGTGCCAGAGCGGCCGCAAGGTGGCCTACGTCGGTGACGGCGCCTACTCGATGGGCGGCGCGGCGCCGGTGCGCGAACTGCGCGCCCTGCAGGACAAGTACGGCCTGTTCGTCTACCTGGACGACGCCCACGGGATCTCGGTGGTCGGCCACCACGGTGAAGGTTTCGTGCGTTCGCAGTTGGACGGCCTGGACGGCAACACCATCGTCGCCGCCTCCCTGGGCAAAGGCTACGGCGCGGCGGGCGGCCTGCTGATGCTGGGCACACGTGACATCGAAAACTCGATCCGCCGCTACGCGCCGACCTACGGCTTCTCCTGCGCGCCGAACATGGCGGCGGTGGGCGCCGCGCTGGCATCGGCCGAGATCCACGCCACGCCGGAACTGCACAAGCTGCAGCATGCGCTGCGCAACAACATGAAGCTGTTCGACCACCTGATCCCGACCGAAACCAGCGGCAGCGAACTGCCGATCCGGATCGTGCGCATCGGCAACGAACAGGAAGCCATCGCCAAGGGCGAGTACCTGCTGCAACAGGGCCACTACACCTCCGTGGTGTTCTTCCCGACCGTTCCGCGCGGTCAGGCGGCGCTGCGCATGTCGGTCACCTCGGCGCACAACCCGTCCGACATCCTCGACCTGAGCCTGATGCTCAAGAGCAGCGAATCGAACACGGACACCGCAGCCGCCGGCCGGCAACCGGCCGCCCTGGCCGTTTGACCGACGTCGCCGCAGGAGAAACCAACGTGAAGCGAACGGATCTGGCAGACAGTTTCGTCACGGCAGTGACGGACTTCGATATCAACACGGCCTCCCTGGGCGAGATTCGCGCCCTTCAGGAACTGGTCTATGAACGCAAAGTGGTCGCGGTGAAGAACCAGACGCTGACCCGTGAGGGCTACCAGCAGTTCGCGGCGTGTTTCGGTGAGCTCGAACAGTTCAAGCTCAAGAGTTACCACGACCCGGCCTACCCGAACATCCTGGTGATCAACAACCGCAACGGCGCGGGCGCCGTCGGCGCGCGCAAGCTGGGCAACATGTGGCACAGCGACTCCAGCTACCTGGCCGAGCCGTTGCCGTTGACCATGCTGCACGCCCGGCAACTGCCCGAGACCGGCGGCGACACCCTGTTCGTCGACATGCAATCGGTCTACGACGACCTGCCGCGTGAGCTGTACGAACGGGTGCGCAACCGTCAGGCCGTGCATGACGTGCGCTGGACCTACAAGGTCAAGGAAGACGATGTCGGCGAGTCGATCCAGGAGATCTTCAGCCGCCTGGAGCAACACTTCCCGGCCAGCACCCACCCGACGGTCGCGGTGCACCCGCGCACCGGCCGCGAAAGCCTGTACGTCAACCCCGGCTACACCACGCGCATCAGCGGCTATGCGCAGGAGCAAAGCCGCGCGCTGCTCGACGAGCTGACCGCGTTTGCCCTGACGCCGGAACGGATCTTCCATTACCGGTGGGAACCCAACGACCTGCTGATCTGGGACAACCGCTCGGTGTGGCACTGCGCCACGGAGCTGCCGCGGGAGGCCGAGCGGGTGATGTACCGCATCGGCGTCAACGACGGCGAGTTCTTCGCCCGTGACGCCGGAAAGGAGCACGTCGCATGAGCAAGAAGCGCGTACTGGTCGCCCACATCCTGGGGGACGAAGGCAAGCGCATGCTGCGCGAGCGCGACGACATCGAAGTGGTGGAATTCCACAACATCATCGAGCAGGGCCGCTTCCAGGCCCTGCTCGAAAGCTTCGATGCCGTGCATGGCGTGATCCTGGGCCTGACCAAGTTCGGCGCCGCCGAACTGGAGCGGGCGCGGGGGCTGCAGGTGGTCTCGCGGATCGGCGTCGGGTTCGACGCGGTGGACGTGCCGGCCATGACCGCCGCCGGCGTGCCGGTGATGGTCTGCGCCAACGCCAACCACCGCGCCGTGGCCGAACACACGCTGGGGTTCATGCTGGCGCTGGCCAAGCGCACCGAGGCGCTCACCGGCCTGGTGCGCAGCGGCGACTGGCACCAGCGCTACGACTACCTGCCCACCGAGCTGGAAGGCCGTGAGGTGTTGCTGATCGGTTGCGGCCGGATCGGTGCGCGGGTCGCCGCGCTGTGCCTGGCGCTGGGCATGCGGGTCAAGGTCTATGACCCGTACCTGGCGCCGCAGTCCCTGCCGGTGGGGGCCGAGCCCGTGCCGGTGCTGGAGGCGGGACTGGCCAGCGCCGACTACGTCAGCCTGCACTGCCCGAAGACCGACGAAACGGTCGGTCTGCTGTCGGCGCAGCGCCTGGCCCTGATGAAGCCGCACGCGTACCTGATCAACACCGCCCGCGGCGGCATCGTCGACGAACAGGCGCTGTACGGCCTGCTGGCCGAGAAGCGCATCGCCGGGGCGGCCCTGGACGTGTTCCTGCCCGAACCGCCGGCCCACCTCAGCGGCCTGCCGGGCCTTGCCAACGTGATCTGTTCGCCGCACCTGGCCGGGGTCTCCCGCGAGGCGGTCAGCCGCATGGCGAAACTGGCGGCCGGCAATGTGCTGGACGTGTTCGACGATGCGCCGAACGCCGCGAACGCGGTGAACCCGCAGGTGATCGACCGGAGCACGCCGCAGGGCGTGCGCGCCCCCGCCGAAACCATCCCTTACCCAATCTGACTTGTGAGCAATGGAATGTACTTACGCTATCAGCTGTTCGATGACCAACGCGACGCCATGATCCTGATCGCCCGGATCATGATCCTGATCCTCTACGGCTATTTCGGTTTCACCTACGTCACCGACCACGGCAGCTTCGTGACTTACCTCAAGTCGGTGGACGCGCCGATCCCGGAGACCACCGCCATCGTGGCCACCATCGTCGAATTCTTCGGCGGCCTGGCGCTGCTGTTCGGCTTCTGGACCCGGCCGATCGCCGCGATCTTCGTGGTCTACACCATCGGCACCGGGATCATCGGCCATGCCTTCTGGAACGCCACCGACCCTACGGCGCACCACACGCTCTTCGTGCACTTCTTCAAGAACGTGAGCATCGCCGGCGGCTTCCTTTTCCTTTGCCTGCTGGGGCCTGGAAAGTACTCGATCGACAAGCGTTGATCCCGGTGCGGCGGGCGGAGCGATCCGCCCGCCGTTTTTTTTCCGTTCCTGCGGACATTGATGATGAAAGAATTGATTGAACCGGTTGCCGACCTTCGAGACTGGCTGGCCCGCGCCGAGCGGATCGACGAACTGCAGACCGTCTCGCAAGCCGTCGACCCCCTCGAAGAAATGAGCGCCATCACCTACCTGGTCGCCCGCCAACCCGCCTCCCCCGCCGTGCTGTTCGACCAGCCCGACTCGCCCCTGGGCCTGCGTCACCTGTGGAACATCTTCGGCCCCAGCGTCGCGCGCACTGCCATCACCCTGGAAGAGCCGCCGCACACGCCGACCATGGAACTGATCCGGCGCACCAAGGACAAGCTGCGGCACAGCATCGCCCCGCTGGAGGTGTCGGAGGAACAGGCGCCGATCTACCAGAACACCCTCACCGGCAACGACATCGACCTGACCCGCCTGCCCATCCCCAAGCATTGGCCCAGGGACGGCGGCGCCTACGCCGGCACCGCCGACGCGGTGTTCACCCGCGACCTGGAGTCGGGCTACCTGAACGTCGGCACCTACCGGATGATGATCCAGGGCCCGCGTGAAGTCGGCCTGTCGCTGGCGCCGGGCAAGGACGCGTTGCGCCACATCCACCAGGCCTGGGCCAAGGGCCAGGCGCTGCCCGTCGCCGCCGCCTGGGGCATCGACCCGCTGATGATGGTGGTCGGTTCGCAGTCGCTGCCGCCGGGCATGTCCGAGTACGACTTCGCCGGCGGCATCAAGGGCAAGCCCATCGAAGTGGTGAAGGCCAGACACTCGGACCTGCTGATTCCCGCCGCGGCGGAGATCGTCATCGAAGGCGTCATCCGCCCCGGCTCCACCCGTGAGGAAGGCCCTTTCGGCGAGTTCACCGGCTACTACGGCTACAAGGACATCGACTGCCCGCTGATCGAGGTGACCGCCCTGCATTACCGCACCCGGCCGATCCTGACCAACGCACTGATGGCCGACTTCCCCTCGAACGAGCAAAGCGCGTTCTTCTCCACGATCCGCTCGGCCAAGATCTGGAACGACCTGGACAAGCTGGGCATCCAGGGGATCAAGGGCGTGTACTGCCCGCCGGCCGCCGCCGGGGCCTTCGGCATGATCGTCATCAGCCTGGAGCAGAAATACGCCGGGCACGCCGCCCAGGCGCTGGCGCTGGCCGGTCAGGTGCCGGGCGGCGCCTACATCACCAAATGGATCGTGGCCGTGGACGAAGACGTCGACCCCACCGACATGAACCAGGTGCTGTGGGCCATGGCCACCCGGGCCACGCCCAGCGACGACATCGACATCCTGCGCAACACCCGCGGCTCGCCGCTGGATCCGGCGCAGAACCCGCCGTCCAAGCGTTTCTTCGGCTCCAAGGCGTTGATCAACGCCTGCAAGGACTACCGCGACATCCGCAACTTCCCGACCCGCACGCTGCTGCGCCCGTCGGTCTACGAGCGCGTGCGCGAACGCTGGAGTGAGCTCGGCCTGCCGGGCGAGGTTCCGGCGATCACGGCCTTCGATACGACGGTGGACGCCCATGAGTAACGGGCAACGGCGCATCGTGGTGGGCATCAGCGGCGCCAGCGGCGTGGTCTATGGTGTACGCACGCTGACGCTGCTGCGCGAGCTCGAAATCGAGACCCACCTGATCATGACCCGTTCGGCCCAGGTCACCCTGGCCCACGAGACCGACCTGAAAGTGGCGGACGTCAAGGCCCTGGCCAGCTTCGTGCACGACCCGGCGGACATCGGCGCGTCGATTTCCAGCGGCTCGTTCAAGACCCTGGGGATGGTGGTGACGCCCTGCTCGGTCAAGAGCCTGTCGGAGATCGCCAGCGGCATCACCGGCAGCCTGCTAAGCCGCGCCGCCGACGTGCCCCTCAAGGAACGCCGCCCGTTGATTCTGATGGTGCGCGAAACGCCGCTGCACCTGGGCCACCTGCGCAGCATGGCCCAGGTCTGCGAAATGGGCGGCGTGCTGATGCCGCCGGTGCCGGCCTTCTATGCCCGTCCGCAGTCCATCGATGAGATGGTGGACCACACGGTGGGCCGGATGCTCGATCTGCTTGGCCTGGACAGCGGCACGGTGCGGCGCTGGGGTTGATCCCCGGCGTCGCCTGTGCCGAACGCTCTTTCACAATCTGACCCGTTAACCGCAACGTTGCCGTCGCCTGCCTGAAACCTTCGGGGCAGGCGGCGCGACGTTGTTTCATTGCAATACCCTCCGGCGCGCCTCGGCTCGCCGGTCAGCATTCACTCACCGTGTCGACTTCCACGGTGTACAAGCGCAACACCGTCAACAGCCCCGCCGCCAGAAACGCCAGGGCGATGATCGACAACGCCGCACCCGCCCGGCCCGGCCCGTCCAGGGTGGCCCCGAGCAGGGCGATGCCGGTCACTCCGCCGCACTGGCGCGCGGCGTTGAGCACCCCGGAGCCGACCCCGACCTTGCCGCTGGGCACACTGGCCAGGCACGCGCCGACGATCACCGGCAAGGTCGCGCCGCCGAGGCCGATCAACAGCCCGCCGAGCGCCAGGCCGATCCGGTCCATTCCGTACAGCGCCAGAGACGCCGCCCCGAGCGATCCGCAGAGCATCCCCGCCGCCCCGACGCTGCGCGCGCCGAAGGCATTGGACAGGCGCCCGGACAGGCTGGCCATCACGCCGGTCGCGACGGTCATCGGGATCATCGCCACACCGACCTCCACCGGCGTGCGGCCCTGGGCCTGCAACGCGAACGGCAGCGCGAACAGGCTGCCGTAGTAGGCCAGGGTCTGCAGGAAGCCGGCGCCGATGGCGGCGGAGAATGTCCGGGACGCGAACAGGTTGAGCGGCAACATCGGTTCCGGCCGGCGCTGCTGCGACAGGATGAAGGCGACGGCCGACACCAGCGCCGCCAGCAGCGCACCGGCCACCCAACGGGTGCCCCAGCCCAGCACCGGCCCTTCGATCAGGGCGAACACCAGCGACACCAGCGCCAGCGCCGACAGCAGTTGCCCCGGCCAGTCGAGCGAACGCGGCTGCACGCTCAGGCGGCTGGGGCGCATCGCGCAGCCCGCCAGGGCAATCAGGCAGAACGGCACGTTCAGAAAGAAGATCGAACGCCAGTCGAACAGCTCCACCAGCGCGCCGCCCAACAAGGGCCCGGCGACCAGCGCGGTGGCCGAGATCCCGCCCCACAACGCCACTGCCTTGGCGCGCCGTCCCGTATCCGGGTAGGCCTCGACCAGCAAGGCCATGGAGCTGGGCAGCATCAACGCCGCGCCGATGCCCTGCACGGCCCGGGCGGCGATCAGCGCCGCCACCCCTTGCGCCAGGCCGCAGGCCACCGACGACAAGGTGAACACCAGCAACGCCGACATGAACACGCGCCAGGCCCCCAGCCGGTCGCTCAGCGCACCGGCGGACAGCAGCAGGCTGGCGAACACCAGGGTGTAGGCCCCGGCGATCCATTGCAGGCGGTCCATGCCCGCCGCCAGGTCACGGCCGATGCTCGGCAGCGCCACGTTGAGCGCGGTGACATCCAACGCAACCATGAACGAACTCAAGGCCACGCTCACCAGCACCGGGACTGCCGAGGCGGGGCCGACCGTCACTTCCATTGACCGGGTTTTGTGCACTTTGCGACACCTCACTGTGTATTCGGGAACCGATCCTGAGGCTGCGCAGACCCTTCGTAAAATTAGAAATCGATTACCCGAACATAAGAGGAGCTACTGAAATGATGAACCTGATGCATTGGCGCCTGCTGGTCGCCGTGGCCGACGCCGAGAACGTTTCCCGCGCCGCCGAGCGGTACGGCATCACCCAGTCCGGGGCCAGCCAGGCCCTGACCCAAATGGAAGAGGCCCTGGGGGTCAAAGTGTTCGTGCGTGACCGCCGACAGACCAGCGCCACCGCCATCGGTCAGCAAATCATCGACCGCGCCCGGCGCATGCTGGCCGAGTTCGAGTCGATCCAGAACCTGGTGGACGCTTCGCGCGGTTGCCATCTGGGGCGGATCAAGCTGGCCAGTTTCCCTTCCGTGTTCGCCAACCTGCTGCCGCCGTTGCTGCAGAGCTTCAGCCGGCTGCACCCGGGCATCGAGATCGTGTCGCTGGAAGGCACGGACGAAGAGGTCGAGCAGTGGCTGGCCAACAGCAGCGTCGACCTGGGCGTGGTGATGAACCCCTGCCCTTCGCGCGGCGCGGTGCTGCTGGGGCGCGACTCCTGGGTGGCGGCCGTGCCGGCGACCCACGACCTGGCCCGCCGGTCCTCGGCCAGCACCGTGGCGCTCAAGGACCTGGTGGACGAACCCTTCATCCTCGCGACCGGCGGCTGCCACCTCAACGGCCAGTCGCTGGTCGAGCGCGAGGGCCTGAAGCTCAAGGACATCAAGATCAGCGTGCGCGACTGGACCACGGCGTTCGCGCTGATCAGCGAAGGCATGGGCATCTCCATCGTGCCGGCCTCGACCCTGCCGGTGGACCGCCGCGGCATGCGGGTCTTCGAACTGAGCAAGCCGATCTACCGCGAGTTCGGCCTGGTCTGCTCGCCGTCCGGCGAACGCACCCCTTCGGCCCAGGCGTTCCTCAACGAGATCCGCAAGTCGACCCTGGCCAGCAACATCCCGATGACGGTTCGCAGTACGGAAGCGAAAGTCGCCTGAACGACCATAAGGGCACCTAATGATGGGTGCATAGGATCGTAATTTTACCGAACGATGACATGCCACCACTATGTCTGGAACAAGGTTCACAGCCGTTCCGGAGCCGGAACGGCCACACGCCCGGGCAACCGTTGCCCGCCTATGAGGAGAGACCATGAAACTGTACTTTGCCCCGATGACTTGCTCCCTGTCGCCTCACATCGTGCTGCGCGAACTGGGCCTGCCGTTCGAGCTGATCCGGGTCAACAACAAGACCAAGGACACCGCCGACGGCCGCGATTTCCGTGACATCAACCCCAAGGGCTACGTCGCGGCCCTGGTGCTGGACAACGGCGAAGTGCTGACCGAAGGCCCGGCGATCGTCCAGTACCTGGCGGACCTGGTGCCCGGCAACACGCTGGCGCCGGCCAACGGCACCTGGGCGCGCACCCGCCTGCAGGAACTGCTGAACTTCATCACCTCGGAAATCCACGGCGGCAGCGCCCCGCTGTTCAACGGCGACCTGCCGGAACCGGTCAAGGAAATCTTCCGCCAGAAGCTGTTCAAGCGCCTGGACTACCTCAACCGCGGACTGGTGAACAAGGACTACCTGCTGGGCGCCTTCGGCCTGGCCGACGCCTACCTGTTCACCGTGCTCAAGTGGCTGCCGTTCTTCAACATCGACATCAAGAACTGGACGGAACTGGCGTCGTTCATGAACCGGATCGAGGCGCGCCCGAGCGTGCAGGCCGCCATCGCCGCCGAAGAGGCCACCCAACCGGTCTGACCGCGCACCACGGAGGCCGGCCGACGCCGGCTTCCGCCCCCTTCAACCTGGATGAAGCTCCCATGCACAATATTGAACGCGTCCCAAGCGGCCACGCAGGGCGTAGCCGTTCCAGCGCATACGCCGACCTCGTCTGGACCGTGGCGACCTCGCCGGACACCGCCCTGGACATTGCCGGCCAGACCGAACAGGCACTGGCGGCCCTGAGCGCCAACCTCGAACAACTCGGATCGCACCCTTCGCGGATGCTGTCGGCCCAGGTGCTGCTGGCGGACATGCGCGACAAGCCCCTCGTCGACGGACTCTGGGCCCGCTGGCTCGGCGAGGATCCGCAGCACTGGCCACAGCGGGCCTGCTACGGCGTGGACCTGGGCGGCAAACTGCTCATTGAAATCATCGTGACGGCGGCACGGAGATCAGGCGATGGCGCATAACGATCAGATCGACCTGGTGATCCGCACCTGCGACGCCCAGCGCAGCGCCGCCATGCTCGGCGGCCATCTGGACATTTTCAGCCACCTGTTCCACCCCGACCTGACGTACATCCACGCCAGCGGCGCCGTCGACGACCTCAAGAGCTATCTGGGGAAATGCCGCGCCAAGCAATTCGTCTATCACGCCCTCACCCACCAGATCGACAAGGTGACCCGGGTCGGCGAACTTGCCATCGCGTTCGGCGAACTGGACGCCACGGTCACCTCGTGCGGCGTCAGGAAGCACCTGCACAACCGCACGCTCACGGCATGGCAAAAGACCGGCGAGCAGTGGCAACTGCTGGTCTACCAGGCGACGCCCCTCGCGCCGCCGGCCGTCGCCGAAGACCCCGAGGCCGGCTGACCGCCCGAGGGCCTTTTGCCGCCGGCACTCAGCCCGCGCTGGCCGCCTCGTCGATCAGGGCGGCCACCTCGGCGGCCCGCGACGCCAGCGAAGCATGGCTGGCGTCCAGCGTGATGACCTTCCTGGCCCCGAGCCGGGACGACATGAACGCCTGATTGTCCGGATGGATCATGCGGTCCTGGCTGGAAATCTGATACCAGGACGGCTTGCTGCGCCACGCCGGCACGCTGATCGCATCGCCGAAGGTGCTGGCCACCGGCGCCTTCTGGGTGACGGCCATGACCAGCCCTTCCTCGGCGCTCAGATCCTGGCAGAAGCTCTCGTGGAACATGTCGGCCTTGAGCCACAGGTAGCCGTCGCTGTCCGGCGCCAGGTTCGGCGCGGCGGCGGGCAGGTGCTGCTGGGTCAGGCCGCCGGGGCTCTCGCCGGCATCCGGCGCGAACGCGGCGATGTAGACCAGGCCGACGACATTCGGCGGGTTGCCCGCCTCGGTGATCACCGCGCCGCCGTAGGAGTGGCCGACCAGCAGCACCGGCCCGCTCTGCTGCGCGATCATCTTGCGGGTGCGCTCGGCGTCGTCGGCCAGCGAGGTCAGCGGCATCTCCACCGCGTGAAGGTCCGTGTAGCCCTTGCGTGCGAGCTCGATGATGACCTTGCCCCAGTGCGCAGCGCCGCCCCAGAACCCGTGCACCAGAATGATCGTCGGTTTGTTGCCCATGGTCGTGCTCCTCTCTTCACCCGCGTGATGTCGGAAAGATCAACAGCCGATGGAGTATGGAGCCGTTGCGCCGATCCGGCCATTGCCGCCTGCGCGGTCAGTGGCGGGACATCAGGCCGTGCAGCACGCCCAGGCGCAGGCCGGGTTCCGACGGCATCATCCGCGCGATGCCGAACACCTTGAAGGCGGCCAACATCACCGCCAGCCCGCCGGGCAGGATGCCGTGCCGATGGGGCTGCAGCCCGGCCAGCTTCAGTTGGCGCACGTTCTTGACCTCCAGCAGGCGCAGCGACAGCCGCAGCAAACCGCCGTAGGTGATGCCGCCCAAACCGTCGTCGTTGAGCCGGTTGGCCTTGAGCACCTTGGCCAGCATGCGCGCGGTGCCCGACGAGCCGATGGTCTGCTGCCAACCCTGGGCCCGGTAGCGCCGGGCGACCTTCTCGAACTGCAGGATCGCCACCCGCTCGGCCTCCAGCAGCGCCGCCGCAGACAGCTCGCCCCCGCTGAAGTAACGGGCGCCCAGGGTGCCGCTGCCGACCGCGATGCTTTCGGTGAGCAAGGGCCGGGTGCCCTGCCCCAGGATCAGTTCGGTGGAGCCGCCGCCGATGTCCACCACCAGGCGCATGTCCTCGGCGCAAGGGATGGCGTGCGCGACGCCGGCATACACCAGCCGGGCCTCTTCGTGCCCGGAGATGACATCGATCGGGAACCCCAGGTGGCGCTCGGCGCTGGCCAGGAACAGCGGCGCGTTGTCCGCCTCGCGCACGGCGCTGGTGGCCACCGCCCGCACCCGGCCGGCCTCGAAGCCGCGCAGTTTCTTGCCGAACCGGGCCAAGGCCTGCCAACCGCGGTCCAGGGCCATCTCGTCCAGCGCGCCGCCGTCGAACCCCTCGGCCAGGCGCACCGGCTCGCGCAGGGTCTTGACCTCCTGAATGACGAATCCCCGGCTGTGCCGGAGCGACTGCCCGATCATCATGCGAAACGCATTCGAACCCAGGTCGATGGCGGCGAACAGGGAGGCGTCTTCTTTCATGGAGGGATCCTTCAGGGCACCCGGCGCGGGATGCGCAAACCGGTTTGCGCGCAGTGTGCCCCGGGATCGATGACAGCCTGATGACGCGGGCAGGCTGCCGGTCGGGCAACGTCTGTCATGACGCTGTCATTTTCAGGCCGCCATACTGAACCCACTACCTCGCGTGCTCTTCACTTCGCTGCCGACCTGGCGGCTTTTTTTTGCCTGCCGTCGCAGCCTGTGCGACGGCGGATCGTCCTTGTGCGCGGATCAGGGTTAGAATCGCCCGGTTCGACACTCACGTTAAGGAAGATCGAGGCATGTCCACCCCCGGCATTTCCCTGCAAGACACCGCGGCACCGGAAGGCGTCTGCTACGGCTGCGGCGGCCGCAACCCCCACGGGCTGCACGTCAAGAGTTTCTGGCACGAAGACGGCGTGCACGTCATGGCCGAGCACCTGCCCGAGGCCAAGTACTGCGGCTGGCCGGAACTGGTGTACGGCGGGCTGCTCGCGATGCTGGTGGACTGCCACTCCAACTGGACGGCCATGGCCTACCATTACCGCAACGAGCGGCGCGACCCCGGCAGCCTGCCGCGCATCGATTGCGTCACCGGCAACCTGGGCCTCAAGTTCATCAAGCCGACGCCGATGGGCGTGCCCCTGACGCTCAAGGCCCGGGTGGAAGGCGACGTCGGGCGCAAGACCCGCGTCATCTGCGAGGTCTACGCCGGCGACACCCTGACCGCCGTCGGCGATTCGGTGTTCGTGCGGGTGGACACCGGTCAGCTCGCCGACGCTGCCCACGGCCGCTGAGCCCGCCGCGCCGGCCTGCGCATGCGCCGATTCCTTCGTTCACCGGGTGAGGAAACCCATACAGATCGCAGCGTAGTCCAGGCACCGGGGTTGTCAGACGGGCACGCCGCCGACGGCGCGGCTCGACAACCCGGCCGCAGGGTCTACCTTTACCTGACCGTTTGAACGCCACCGATGGCGCACCGGCGCCACGAGGAACGATGCATGCATGGAACCCGAGTGTGCGGTGCTCCGGCGTCCTGCCTCTGTGCCCTGCCCTGGCTGTTCGGCCTCCTGGCCACGGACGCCGTCGCCGGCGGCATCCTGATCTACGAAGCCGGCCAGGAAGGCAACGGTCTGGCCAACGCCGGGGCCGCCGCGCTGGCCAGCGACCCGAGCGTGCTGATGAGCAACCCCGCCGGGATCACTGAGCTTGCCGGCACCCAGATCAGCGCCAACGCCCAAGTGATACTCGGCGACCTGTCCTTCTCCCGCGACAGCCGCAACGGCTTCGACGGCAACGAAGGCGGCAATGCGCTGCAATGGCTGCCGGGCGCGAGCTTCTTCGTCAGCCACCAGCTCGACGACCGCTCGGCCATCGGCTTCGGCATGTACGGCAACTTCGGCCTGGCCCTGGACTACGACGATGACTGGGCCGGGCGCTATTTCACCCAGGAAGCGGCGGTGATCGGCGTGTCGTTCCAGCCCACCGTCGCCCACCGTTTCACCGACCGGCTCTCGGTGGGCATCGGCCCGCGCATCGTGTACGGCTACTACCGCACCGAAATGGCCATCGACAACAACCTGCTCGGCCTGGCGGACCGGCCCGACGGCCAACTGGAATACAAGGACACCGACGTCGGCACGGGGGTCAACCTGGGCCTGCTCTACACGCTCGACGAGCGCACCCGGATCGGCCTGGCCTACACCAGCAAGGTGCGGCTGGAGTTCAAGGACAAGCCCCATGTGCGCAACGTCAGCAACCCGATCATCAACGCCGCCCTGCGCCGTCTGGATGTCGACGACCTGGAACTGGACATGAACGTGCCGCAGACCGTGCTGCTGAGCGTGGCCCATGACCTGACCCCGCAATGGAAACTGCTGGGCAGCCTTGGCTGGCAGGACTGGAGCGACTTCGGCAACATCGGCGTGGAGGTCGACAGCGACGCCGGCGGCGTCGACCGCACCGTGGACAGGCACTACAAGGACACCTGGCACGCCTCCGTCGGCGCGCAGTACCAGGCCACCCGCCAATGGCGCTGGAACATGGGCCTGGGCTACGACAGCTCGGCCGTGGACGACAAGGACCGCACCGTCGACAACCCGATGGGCGACACCTGGCGGCTGGCGACCGGGGTGAACTATCAGGTCGACGAAGGCCTGGACGTGCACCTGGCCTACACCCTGGTCTGGCTCGGCGACATGGACGACGAACAGACCAAGCGGCGTTCCGGCACGACCCTGTCCGGCACCTTCAAGGACAGTGCCCTGCACATCATCGGCGGCGGCGCGACCTGGCGGTTCTGAGCCGCCGTACGGCAAGACCGGCGCGTTGCCCCAAGGAGTCCGACCATGCCCCTGACCCTCTACTACCATCCGTTGTCGTCGTACTGCCACAAGGTGCTGATCGCGCTCTACGAGCACGGCACCGCGTTCGAAAGGCGCATCATCGACCTGTCCGACCCGGCGGATCGGGCCGAACTGCAGGCGCTGTGGCCGCTGACCAAGTTCCCGGTGATCCGCGACCACGACCGCCAGCGCGACGTGCCGGAGTCGAGCGTGATCATCGAGTACCTGGATCACGTTCACCGCACAGGGCCGCGCCTGATTCCCGACGGCTGGGAGGCGGCCCTTGAGGTGCGCCTGTGGGACCGCTTCTTTGATCAGTACGTGCAGACGCCCGTGCAGCAGATCGTCGGCGACCGTATACAGAACCGCAACGGCGACCTGAGCGCCCAGCGCAGCCTGCTGAACACGGCATACGGCATGCTCGAACGGCAACTGGCGCCCGGCGCCTGGGTCGCCGGCCCGGACTTCAGCCTGGCCGATTGCGCCGCCGCGCCGGCGCTGTTCTATGCCAGCACGCTGGTGGCGTTCCCTGCGCAGCACCGCCGGCTCGGCGACTACTTCGAGCGGCTGGTGCAGCGCCCCTCCGTGCGCCAGGTGCTGGAAGAAGCCAAACCATGGTTCGACTTCTATCCGTTCGCCGAGGCGATACCCCCGCGCTTTCGCTGACACGGGTCAGGCCGGCTGGTGACTGGTCACGCAGTGGATGCCGCCGCCCCCGGCGGCGATGGCGTCGATGTTGAGCTGCACCACCTCGCGCTCCGGATACAGCTGCCTGAGCAGGTCCAGGGCCTGCTTGTCGGCCGCCTTGTCGCCGAATTCCGGGGCGATGACCGCGCCGTTGATCACGAAATAGTTGATGTAACCGGCGGCGAAGTCCGGGTTGCCCTTATTGAACTTGCTGCTGCGCGGGTTGAGCGGCGGCGACATGGTGTGGATCTGCAGCGGCCGGCCGTCGGCATCGGTGGCCTTCTTGAGGATCTCCAGGTGCGCCAGGGTAACCTTGTGGTCGTACGACTGCGGGTCGGTGTCGAGGTTGGCGATCACCACGCCGGGCTTGACGAAGCGCGCATAGAAATCGACGTGGGCATCGGTGATGTCCTTGCCCTTGATGCCCGGCAGCCAGATGATCTTGCGCAGCCCCAGGCGCGCCTTCAGTTCCGCCTCGACCTCGGCGCGGCTCCAGCCGGGGTTGCGGTTGGCGTTGACCCAGCAGCTCTCCGTCATGATCGCGGTGCCGTGGCCGTCCACCTCGATACCGCCGCCCTCGCCCACCAGTTCGCTGCGGATGTAGGTCGCCTGGGCCTCGTCGGCGACCCGCCGGGCGATCTTCGCGTCCTTGGCGTGCTGCTGCTTGTTGCCCCAGCCGCTGAAGTTGAAGTCCACGGCGCCCAGTCCGTTCTTGTCGTCGACGACGAAGTTGGCGCTGATGTCGCGCATCCAGATGTCGTCCAGGGCCGCCGTCACGTAGGTGACGTTGGAGGTGCCGCAGAACTCCTCGGCCAGGCTGCGTTCGCCCGGGCGGCAATAGACCGTCAGCGGTTCGTAGCGGGCGATGGTGCGGGCGATGCGGCCGAGGGCCTCTTGCACGTCCTCGGTGAAGTCTTCCCAGATCGCGTCCTGGGCGCCGAAGGCGATGAAGGCCCGTTCGTGCCGCTCGCCTTCGTCGGGCATGAACCAGCGGCCGTCGGCGGCGGCCAGCACAACGGAGGACGGCAGGCCGAGACCGGCCAAGGCGACGCCGGCACCGGCGACGACGGAAACCTGTTTGATGAACTCGCGACGAGTCGGCATGGGGCTGTTCCTGATGAATGGAGTTACGGAGCGGTGGCGGTCTTGAATTTGGTCCAGGTACGCATGCGGGCGCGCATGTCGGCCTGGGGGATGTCCTTGCCCGGGATCAGACGGGCGTAGGTCGCGTCGTCGAGGTAGATGTCCGGGTTGTTGCGCATCGCCGCGTCCACACTGGGCCGAGCCTTGGCGTTGGAAGTCGGGTAGCCGGTGAAATTGCTGATGGCGGCCATGTTCTCCGGACGCATCACGAAATTGATGAACGCGTAGGCGTACTCCGGGTGCTTGGCGTCCACCGGGATGGCCATGGTGTCCATCCACACCGTGGTGCCTTCGCGGGGCACGCGGTACTGGAAGGTGTTGGCCTTGCCGGCGGTGTCGGCGGTGCGCTGGGCCTGGGTCATGTCGCCGCTGTAGCCCAGCGACAGGCACAGGTTGCCGTTGACCAGGTCGGTCACCGGCTGCGACTGGAACTTGCGGATGTGCGGCCGCAGCTTGAGCAACAGATCGCTGGCCGCCGCCAGGTCTTCGCGTTTGGCGCTGCGCGGATCGCGGCCCAGGTAGTTGAGCACCACCGCCAGCACCTCGTCGGGCGAGTCGATCATCGAGATCCCGCAGTCGGCGAACTTGCCGGCCAGCTCCGGCTTGAACAGCATGTCCAGGCTGTTGACCGGCGCATCGGGCATGCGCTGCCGGATCTGCTGCTCGTTGTAGGTCAGGCCGATGGTGCCCCAGGTGTAGGGCACCGTAGCCTTGTTCGAATGCTCGTAGCGGCTGCGCAGTTTCTGCAGGCCGGGCTCGACGTCCCCCATCGCGGTGATTTTCGACGGATCCAGCGGCAGCAGGCTGCCGGCGCGCATCAGGCGCTCGGCCACGGTGTCGCCGGGGAAGATCAGGTCGTAGCCGCTGCCGCCGGCCAGCATCTTGGCCTCCAGGGTTTCGCTGCCGTCCATCACATCGTAGATCACCTTGATCCCGGTCTCGGCGGTGAACCGGCTCAGGGTGTCTTCGGCGAAATAGTCGGCCCAGTTGTACAGGCGCAGGGTCTTGTCTTCGGCGTGGGCCGCCGGCAGCGCGCAGGCCAACGTCAGGCACAGCGCGGCGGGCAACCATTGGGTGAGTGCAGGCATATCAGACTCCTTGAGGATTCCAGCGTGCGTGAAGGTGACGGCCGTCCTGGCTGAGCAACGCGCCGTACATCTCCGGACGGCGGTCGCGGTAGATCCCCCAGCTCAAGCGCTCTTCGCGCATGGCCGCAAGATCCAGCGTCTGCACCAGCACGCCGGTGCTGTCGCGGTCGGCCTCGGCCAGCAGCTTGCCCTTGTGGTCGCTGATGAACGACGAGCCGTAAAAGCTCATTTGCAGGTCCGCATCGGTGGTCGCGGTTTCCCGGCCCACCCGGTTGGAGGCCACCACCGGCAGCAGGTTGGCGGCGGCGTGGCCGCGCATGGTCATCTGCCAGTGGTCGCGCGAATCCAGGTCCGCGCAGCCGGGCTCCGAGCCGATGGCGGTCGGGAACAGCAGCACCTCGGCCCCCATCAGAGCCAGGCTGCGGGCGGTCTCCGGGAACCACTGGTCCCAGCAGATGCCCACGCCGAGGCGGCCGAACGCGGTGTCCCAGACCCGGAAACCGGTGTCGCCGGGGCTGAAGTATTCCTTCTCCTGATAGCCGATGGCGTTGGGGATGTGGGTCTTGCGGTACACGCCCAGCAAGCGCCCGTCGGCATCGGCCACGCTCAGGGAATTGAAGTACGCGTTGCCGGCCTTCTCGTACCAGCTCAGCGGCAGCACCACGCCCAGCTCCCGGGCCAGGGCGGCGAACCGCGCAAGGACGCGGCTGTCGCGGTACTCCTCGGCCAGCGCCATGTGCTCATGGCGCTGTTCGATGCAGAAGTACGGCGTGGCGAACAGCTCCTGCAGCAGGATGACCTGCGCCCCCTGGGCCGCCGCCTCGCGCACCAGGCGTTCGGCGCGGTCAAGGTTGGCGGCGAGGTCCCAGCTGCACGGCATTTGCGTGGCGGCGATCGTCAGCGTCGTCATGGCTCAACCCTCCAACGGCCAGGCCGGCTGCTGCTGGGTGATGCAGTGCACCCCGCCGCCGCCGTGGGCCAGACGGTTGATGCGCACCGGCACCACTTCGCGGCCGGGGAACGCCCGGGCCAGGGTCTGCGCCGCCACATCGTCGGCCGCGATGCCGTAGGCCGGCATGATCACCGCGCCGTTGGCGAGGTAGAAGTTGGTGTACGAAGCGCAGAACACTTCGGCCTCGGGATCCACGGCTTCGCTGGCTTCGAACAGTTCGATCAGCTCGAACTTGCGGCCCTTCGCGTCGGTGGCCAGCTCCAGCGCACGGCGGTTCTCCCGCGCCACTTCGGCGTAGACCGAGCTGTGGTCATGGGTCGCGTCCACCAGCAGAACGCCAGGCCGGGCGAAGGCGCACACGCCATCCACGTGGCCGTCGGTCATGTCGCCGGTCACGTAGTCCGGATCCCCCGGCAGCCAGATGGTTTTGGTCACGCCCAGCAGACGGGCGAAGATCTCTTCCATCTCGGCCTTGCTCACGCCGGGGTTGCGGTTGGGGTTGAGCAGCACCGATTCGGTGGTGATCAACGTGCCCTCGCCGTCCACATGGATCGCGCCGCCCTCGTTGCTCAGCGGCGTGCCGAAGCACTCGCCGCCCAGATGGTTGAGCACGCGCCGGGCCAGGCTTTCGTCCAGGTCGTGGGCCGACTTGCCGCCCCAGGCGTTGAACCGCCAGCTCACCCCGGCCAACCCGTGCTGCGGGTGGCAGACGAAGCTCGGGCCGGAGTCGCGGCACCAGCTGTCGTTGACCGCCAGCGGGATCAGTTCGATGTTCGGCCCGCACAGGGCCTGGGCGCTGGCGACTGCGGAAGGATCGACCACCATCTTCACCGGCTCGAAGCGGGCGATGGCGTTGGCCACCCCAGCGAAATCCTCCTGCACCTGGGCCAGCGTCACGCGCCAGCCCGACTCCCACAGCGCCTGGTTGTGCGGCCAGACCATCCACGTCGCCGCGTGGGGCACCCACTCCGCCGGCATCGTCCAACCGCTGTTGTTGTGTTTGTTCAGTTGCATGGTAAAAAGCCCTTTGTGTTAAGCCATTGTGTTCAGTGAAAAACAGCCTTGGCGGTGATGGCGTGAATGCTAATGGCGCCTTCAAGGGCAAACAAACGATGGATTTAGCGGACAACTGATTAGAGGAACTTATCGATCATGCTCAAACACTGGCCACCGCTCAGCGCTCTGCGTGGCTTCGAAGCGGCCGCCCGGCTGGGCAGTTTCCACAAGGCGGCCGACGAGCTGAGCCTCACCCAGTCGGCCATCAGCCAGCAGATCCGCAGCCTGGAGGCGTACCTGGAGCAGCCACTGTTCTTCCGCGCCGGGCGCAGCGTCAGCCTGACCGACGCCGGCCACGACCTGCTCAGCACCACCCAGGCGATGCTCCAGCAACTGGCGATGGGCATCCGCCGTCTGGGGCAGTACCAGAAGCCCAACCAACTGGTGCTCAACACCACGCCGGCCTTCGCCCGGCACTGGCTGCTGCCGCGCCTGGGGGATTTCCGCCGGCGCCATCCGCAGGTGGACCTGTGGATCTTCAGCACCGACGAAGTGCCGGACATGACCACCCAGACCATCGACCTGGCGGTGCGCGACGACATCAGCGCCCAGGCCGAGTGCAGCTTCCGGGTGCTGCACGCCGACCGCCTGTTCCCGGCCTGCCACCCGAGCCTTTTGGACGTGCCGCCGGCGCAGCGCACCACCCTGCACGGCGAGCGGGAGATGGACTGGAGCCACTGGGCGGTGGAGTCCGGCATCGACGTCGGCCAGCAGGCCCAGGGGCTGAACTTTTCCGATCCCGGCCTGCTGCTGGACGCCGCGTGCGGCGGCCTCGGCATCGCCCTGGTCAGCCGTCTGCTCAGCCGCCAGGCCCAGGCCAACGGGCTGTTGCAGCCCTTGGTGGAGGACACCATCCGCGGACCGAACTGGGCCCTGCTCACCCACCGCGACAGCGAAAGCTATCCCCTGGCCCGCAGCTTCACCGAATGGCTGCTGGCGCAACTGGCCGAACCCGAGCCTGCGCCGGCGTAAAAAAAAGGGCGGCCAAACGGCCGCCCGAAGCGTGTTGCCACGAGAGTCCTAGAGCGTCAGCTGGCGCTGCTCTTCTTCGGTCAATTGCTGCCGGGCGTGGTCGTCGAGCACTCCGGCGCCCAGCACCTGCACCGGGCTGTCCGGGTTGTAGCCCGGCGCCGGCGCGCGGCTGGCGCCTTCCCGGGTCGGCGCCAATTGCTCGGAGCCGAAGCCCAGCACCTGCACGGTGAACACCGACGCCTGGTTCTGCCGCGCCGCGGCCTGCTGCTGGCGCGCCACGTCTTCGGCCGCTTGGGTCGCCGACGAGGCCGCCGAACTGGCCGAGGTGATCGCCCCGGTGTTGACCGACGCCACCACCGGCACGCCGCTGGCCTTGCCCTGCACCGCGATGTTGGCGGCGTTGACCACGGTCAGGGCGGCGATGTTGACGTTGCCCGACACCCGGATCCCCGCCTCGCCGGCATCGATGGTGCCCAGCGGCGCGATCAGGTCGATGTCCCCCGGCGCCACCTCGGCGATGGGGTTGAGGGTCGCGATCCCTGCGCCTGTGCTCGGCACCGACGGCGACAGGCTGACGTTGCCCCACGTGTCGTAGACCCGCTTGGGCGGCGTGTAGACCACGGTGGTCTTCGAGCCCCGGCCGGCGTTGATGTCGCCTTCGGCCGACCAGCCGACGATGGAGCCGCCGAAGGTGGTCATGATCCGGCTCTGGCCGAGCAGGATGCTGCCTTTGGCGTAGAGCTGGATGTCGCCCTGGCCCTGGGTGACGATGCCGGCGGTGGACGGCGGCGCCGCGCCTTCGATGCCGAACACCTGGCCGCCGCCCGGCGTGAGCATCTGGATGCCGCCGCCGAACAGGGTCTTGACCCCGGCGCCGCCGAACAAGGTGATGTCGCCGTCGTAGCGGATCGGGTTGCCGGCCACGTCGGTGCTCGGGAACAACGCCGCGATGGCGTTGCGGCCGCGCAGGTAACTGCCCTTGCGCGGGCCGTCGGCGTCGTTGTACTCACGTCCCCCCGCCCGCAGTTCGGCGAAGTACACCTGGCGGGCGAAGATCGACTGCTCGACCGCCGGCAACGCCGCGAAGAAGGCCTGGGCCTGCGCTTCGCCGCCGCTGAAGCCGTAACGCAGGCTGAGCCAGCTGTTCAGTTCGCCCAGGTACGTCTTGGCCACCTTGCCCGGCTGCGCGCTGAGCGGCACGTTCGGGTCGGCCAGGTTCTGCCGGTCCAGGTAGCGGGCGACGAACCGCGCGTAGTCCGGCCCCTGCGCCCCGGCCCCGGCCTGCACCACCACGCTGGCGCCCGGACGGTTGTCGCCGGCCGCCACCGGCCCGAGGCTGGTGATCGCGGCGCGGTCTTCCATCAGGATGTTGCGCCCGGCGTTGACCTCCAGGGTGCCTGGGCCGGCGATGTCGAAGCTGCTGTAGAGAATGTCGCGCCCGGCCGAGACCCGCGACACGTCCCGCGCATCGCCGTGGATGAACAGGTTGCCGGTGGACGTGATGCTTTCGGTGCCGCGTCCCAGGCCATCGCTCGGCACGGCGGTCGGCTGGCCGAGGTTGGTGCCGGACGCCACGATGTCGCGGCCCGCCAGCATCCACACCGGCCCCGCCGCCTCATACCAGGTGCGCCTGGACAGGTCGAAGCTCAGGGTCTCGCCGCTGCGCACGCCCACAAGATCCCCGGTCAGCGCATAGAAGCGCGCCGGGGCCTGCACCGCGCCGGTAGCCGCATAGGTGTCGGCGCCGAATGCGAACAGCGGGTAACGCACGTTCTTGTTCGCGGCCACGCCGTCGCTGCCCCGGTTGGTCATCACCGGCGTGGCGCTGACGTTGTCGCCGAAGCCGTTGAACGCCGGGGCGAACGGCGTGGCGACGGACGACAGGCTGGCGCCGGAGCGGTTGATCGCATAGCCGCCGGCGTAGATCGAATCCCCCGCCAACAGCTCCAACTGGCCGGCGTTCGAAGGCGCCAGCAGCAGCGAATAGCCCTTGAGCGGATACACCCCGCCCACCGCACCGTAGGCCGCCGAGGGACCTGCGTAGATCGAGCCCTGCCCGGCCACCGCCCGCAGAACCGACGGATACACGAAGCGCCCGTCGGTCGGCGAGCTGTTGCTGCCCTCCACCGGCAGCGACGAGCTGGCGACGATCTCCGCCATTTGCGTGCTCGGCGTCAGGTTGCCGCCGGCCGAGAACAGGTCGATGGCGGTGTGGTCTGTCCACAGCGAGAACCCGCTCAGGCCGCCGCCGGCGTGCACGGTGCCGTCCGCCGTGGTGAACGGCGTGGAGTTCTGCAGGCGCACCCGGCCCGGATCGGCCGCGCCGCCGAGCACCAGGTCGCCGCGGGTGTTGATGCGCATGCCGGAGTCGCCGGGGACCAGTACCAGGCCGCCGGACGCGCTGCCCAGGGTCGAGGTGAACAGATCGAACGGACGGGTCTCGCGCGGATCCTGCTGGAACGGCGCGGAACCGTACTGCAGGTTGATCCCGCCCACCGCGCCGCCGCTCAGTTGCGCGGCGCCGCGCAGGTTGATCAGCGCGCCCTGCAGGTCATGCTGCGGGGCGGCGGTGCCGCTCTGCCCTGCCCGTGCGGCGAGCGACGGGTTGAGCGCGCCGCCGATGCGGATGTCCATGTCGCCGCCGCCGGTCAGTTGCAGGCGGCCGTCGCTGCCCACCCGCCCGGTGCTGCCCACCGCCACCACCAGCCCTTGCCCGCGCGGGTACAGGTTGGTGTTGCCGCTGCCGCCCAACGCCTTGAGCTGGCCGCCGTCGGCGCCGGCGCGCAGGCTGATGTTGCCGCCGCCCAGGGTGCCGAAACCGGTGAAGCCGACCAGATAGGCGCCGGTGTCGACGCTCTGGTCCGGCAGCGGCTGGGTCGCGTAGCTGCCGAAGTTGATCCACCACGCGGTCGGCACGTCCGCGTTGCCGGTGCCCTGGCGCCACAGCCAGTTGCCGACGGCTACGCTCGGCACCTGCTCGCGGGTGTCCATGTTCTGCGAATAGCCGCGACGGCCGAGCACATCACCGGACACCGAACCGCCGGCATTGATCGTGAGGTTGCCGCCCAGCTGCGGATACCAGGCCTGGTACAGGCTGTCGCGGCCGCCGTCGACCCACTTCTCGTTGTCGGCGTCGGCGCTGCCCAGCACCGAGCCGTTGTCCGACAGGCGCCCGCGCGGCTGGTTGAAGCGCGGATCGACGTCGGCCGACTGGGTGCCGGCGGTGTACACGCCGAACGGCGACGCCATGCTCAGGTCGCCGGCCGCCAGCACGTCCAGATCGCCGGTGCCGGTGCGCAGCACGCTGAACATCTGGGTGCGGGTCTTCACGGTGACGCCCGGCTTGTTTTCCACGCACAGTTCCGGGAACGAACCGCACCAGGCCAGGACGTCGTCGTCGGTCATCGGCGAGTTGTCCGGCATGCCCATCCAGTTGCCCGGCGCCCAGCGCCAGCGCGGCGCCGGCACGCAGGAGTTGGGTGCCCAGTCGCACCAGTCCTTGAGGTCGTCCGGCACCGGATCCCCCGGCGTGAAGCCGCCCAGGTTGCCGTCGCCCCACACCAGCGTCGGCGGCTTCTCGGTGATTTTCATCCCGTAATGGGTGTCGGCCAGGCGCAGGTGGCCGTCGCTGGCCACCGGCTTGACCGCGCGGGTGTCGGCGGCGTCCAGGTCGGCGCCGGCCACCACCCGCATCGACCACGACGCGCTGCCCGACGGTAGCAGGCTGGCCACCGCCCAGTTGCGGCCCTGGGCGCTGCCGCTCAACGGCCGCAGTTCGATGAACGTGGTGCCTTCGGCCAGCGCCACGTCGGTCATGGACGGGATCAGCGAGCCGCGCAGCAATGCCAGCGAGCCGCTCAGGCGCACGCCCTTCACGGTCTGCGCATCGCCTTCGACGCTGCCCGGCAGCGGCACGCCCTTGGGCCAGGTCAGGCCCAGCAGCGCCGTGTTGCCGTTGAGGCGGATGCCGGCGCCCAGACGGGTGCCGGCCGGCACGGTCACGCTGTCGCCCAGCAAGGTGCCGGCGGCGTACAGCAGATTGCCCGAGCCGTCGTGCACGGCGCCGGCCAGCACCGTGCCGGCGGCGAAGGTGTAAGGCGCCGCCAGGGTGCCCTGGGTCGGCAGCAGCGTGCCGGCGGCCAGGGTCGCGGCCTGCAGCGGCACGTCGTAGTTGAGGGTGGCGCCCGCCGGGAACAGCGTGCCTTCGGCCAGGGTCACGCCGCTGCCGGGCACGATCAGGTCGCCGCCGAACGGCTGGATGCCCGGCAGCAGTTTCCAGCCGGCGTCGTCCACGGTTTCCGGCGGCGGCGCAAAGCCGTCGTTGAGGCTGCCGTACACATCGAGGTTGCCGCCGGCGCGGATCGCCAGGCTGCCCGCCTCGCCGGAGCCGTACACCGAGGTCTTCTGCGTGTGCGGATTGAGGCTGGCGTAGCGGTAGCCCGACAGGTCGATGTCGCCCTGCACCACCAGATCGCCGTCGGCGGTCTTGCTGGCGATCTCGACGCCTGGGCGCAGGTGCAACGCGTCGCTGTAGGCGCTGCTGCGCAGGCCCGCGAGCTTGCGTTGCAGCAGGTCGCCGTTGGCCAGCGCGGCATCGATGAACGCGCTGCTGTCGACGTGGATCCGGTTCAGGTAGGCCTGATCGATCACCTGGTAAGGACGGCCGCTGGCCGCCGGATCGCTGCCGTCGGCGGCATCGGTGTAGCGCCGCACGGCGTTGAGCCCGATGGAGCGCGCGCCCTGGATGTCCAGCGCCCCGCTGGCGTCGATGGCGATGTCGTCGGCGCCCAGGCGCGGCGCGTACAGCTCCAGGGTGCCGCGCAACCGGCCGTCATGCTGGCCCGGCAAGGTGCCGGCCACGGCGTCGGTGCCGTGGCGCAGATCGATCCGCGCCCCCGAAGCCAGGGTCAGTTGCCCCTCGCCGGCGTTGAGTTCGACCGTCGCCCGGTTCGGCGCGTCGATGATCTGCCCGTAGCTGTCGACCCGCAGCACTCGGCCATGAGCATCGAGCACCCCGTTGCCGGCCAGGGTCAGGCCCTGCTTGGCGGCCAGGCGGATGCTGCCGACCCGCTCGCCGCTGGCGTCGATCAGCCCGGCGACTGTCAGGCTGCCGTTGTCCACCGACACGCTCACCTCGCCGGCCTTGAGCCCGTCGCCGATCAAAAGGTTGCCCTGCTTGAGCTGGAAGCTGCGGCTGCCGAACACCTGCCCGGCGTTCAGGCGCCCGTTGAGCGCGGCGAACTGCTCGTTGAGGTCACCGCCCAGGCGCTGGGCGCGGATGTCCACCCCGCCCGCCTTGTACGGCACCCACGTGCCGCCGGCATCGTAGCGCCCGCTGGCGGCGCCGAGGATCTGCCCCTGCAGATCGACCATCCCCGCGTCCGCCCCCAGGGCCACCGCGCTGAGGGTGCCGGCCTGGTTGTTATGCGCCGACAGGTCGATGCGCGAGCCGGTCGCCTGGCGGATCGAACCGTTGGCGCTGTGCAGCACCACGTCGCCGCCCCAGCTGTATTTGTTCACGTCGTTGAACGGCAGCGTGCGCCCGGCCACGTCCAGCAATGCGCCGGCCGCCAGGGTCAGATCCCGTTCGGCCTTGACCGTCAGCTTGCCGCTGGCCAGGGCGATGCGGCTGTCGAGCACCACGTCGCGGGCGTCCAGGGTCAGCTCCGCGCCCAGCGCATCGGCGCGCGCCGAGCCACCGCCGCCGCTGAGGGTGAGGCGTTCGCCGGCCTTGAGCCGGTTGACCGACGCCGCCTCGCCGGTCAGCAGCGGCGTGCTCAGGTTCAGGTTGCCGCCGCTGTAGGCGTAGCCCTTGACCGGGTCGTAGGCGCCCTGGGCCTGGTACACCGACAGGCTGCCCTTGTGGTTGGCGGTGATGCGCTCGCTGGCGCTCAGGTTGACGTTGGCGAACCCCAGTGCCAAGCGGTCGTTCTGCGCCAGGCCATTGGGCTGGGCATAGGCGCCGTAGCCGAACTCGATGCGCTGCGCCTGGATGTCCAGGGTGCCGCGGCCGGTGCCCGCGCCGCCGGCGACCACCGCGCCGGGGGCCTGGGTCGCGCCGTTCCAGATCAGGTTGGCGGTGCGCAGGGTCGCGACATCGCCCGCCTCGCCCAGGCCGTAGACCGCCGGGGTGGACAGCATGAAGTTCTTGAGTTTGCTCTGGCCGGTCACGGGGTCGAGCGTGTCGAGGGTGACGCTGCCGTAGAAGTTGAACGCGTCGCGGGTGGTCAGGTTCAGGGTTTCCAGGGCCGGCGCGCCGAATTGCGTGTCGCCGCGCAGCAGGCGGTCGAGCACCTGCTGGTTGAGGGTCAGGCCGGTGGGCACCTTGGCGCCGGCCTGCGCGAGCGCCTCGGCGCTGCCGGCGTTCACCGCGCCCACCGCCAGCGACAGTTGGCGGGTGCCGAAGCGCACCGAATCGCCCAGCTCGAACTGCTTGTCGGTGGCGGCGGTGATGCTGCCCTGGGAATACAGCAGCGCCGGTTCGGCACAAGCCGCCGTGGCGCAGGTGCCGATGCGGATGCTGCCGGAGGACGTGATGCCGTTGCCCGCTGCCGGCGCCAGCACGTTGTTCCAGCCGTTGGACACCACCAGCAGGCTCGCGGCCCCCGGCTGGTAGACGTAACCGCTGGCGGAGTCGTAGGGCACGCCGCCCCGGCTGAGGGTGTTGATGCCGGCCCCCGCTTCCACGGTGATGGCGCCGCTGCCCGCGTTGCTCCACAGCATGACTTCCGGCGCCGACAGCATCGCGCCTTCGCGCAGGGTGACGCTGCGGGTGTTGCCCTTGAAATCGACGATGTTGCCCGCCGTGACGTAGTCCACCGTGGGCGTCGCGCCGATGGCCAGGCGACCGGCGCCGAGCCGGTTGAGGGTGTCGGCGTACAGCGAGACCCCGGTGAAGCCCTCGCTGCGCGAGTGCCCGGCGCCGAGGATCTCGATGTCCGCCAGGCTGCTGCCGCGCACCACCGCCGAACCGGCCATGCCGCCCGCCGCCGCGCCGGACAGCACCTGGCCGTTGAAGTCCAGGGCGATGTCGTGGCGCCCGCCGTTGGTGAGGAACAGGTTGAGCGACTTGGCGTCCGCCGGGGTCAGCGCCCGTGGCACGCCGCGCCGGGCGGCGTCGCTGCGGATGAACGCGGCGAGCCCGGTTTCGTTGTACTGCGAATAGCGGCGCACCACGTCCGCCGAGGTCAGGATCACCTGGCTGGCCACGCTGTCGCGCAGCCCGGTGTTGGCCACCGACAGCAGGCCCGACGCCGTCCACGACCCGTTGCGCATCGCCAGCGCACCGCCGGCCGCCGTCGTGGCCTGGCCGTTGACCTCGACCCGGAACGCGCCGGGCAACAGGGCGAAGGTCGAGGGCAGCAAGGTGTACGTGCCCGCCGCCAGGCCCGGCACGCCGGCGCCGATCGTGATCTGCTGGCCGATCCGCGGATCCGACGCGCCCGCCTCCGCGAGCATCGGCGCGTAGGTGCTCTGGTTGCCCGGCACGATCGCGTACACCGGGTTGGCCGCCAGCCCCGGCAGGCTGAACGTGCCGTCGGCGGCGTTGCGCACCAGCGGGTTGAACCGCGCATCGGTGGAGCCGCCGCGCCCGGACACGAAACCGGCGCCGCGCAGGTCGCCGCCGCCGGACAGGTCGATCTGCGCGCCGTTCTGCACATCGACGTACTGCGAGCGCAGCGTCACCCCGGCCGTGTCGCCGCTGATGCCGTTGAGCACCACCGGTTTGCCGTTGTAGCGGTAGTCGATCCCGTCGGTGGTGCCGCCGTACGGCATCACCAGCCCGGCGCCGCTGACCGACGTCACGCTGCCGGGCAACAGGCGCACTTCGCGGGTCTGGGTCAGCAGGTCGTCGCCCAGGGTGATCATCCCCAACGGCGCCCGCAAGACACCGCCCTGCTCGATGTACCCGGCGAACAGGTTCAGTTGGCCGAACACCGAGTAAGGCAAGGCCTGGGGCGCGGCGCCTGCTGCGCCAATGCTCAGCGTGCGGCCGGGGCCTGCGTCTGCGCCGGCACGCGTGAAGCCGACACGCACGTCGGCGGTGACGCCACTGGCCGGGTAGATCTGCGCCGCACGGAGATCCAGGTCCCCCGGCGTCCACAGTTGGGTCTTGGCCTTGCTGTCGGTCGGCGCGAGGAAACGCAGGTCGCCGCGGCTCTCCAGCGAGACCCGGTCGAAGCCCCGGCGCTCGGAGGACACCGCCGGGGCGCCGTGCTGCAGGATCGAACCGCTGGCACCGAACGACAGGCTGTTGGCCACGTCCAGCAGGTCCGCGCTGGCCCGCAGCTGCGCCGCCGACAGCGACACCGGCAATTGCGAGGACGCGGTGTTCTGGATCAGCGGCCGGATGACGCCGACGTTGGTGAAGTACTGGCCGATGCCGGACAGGCGCAGGTACGGCGCCGCCAGGCTGACCTGCGCGGTGTCCTTGCCTTGCTCGCTCAGCGACAGCACACCGGCATACAGGCTCAGGCGCTGGCCCATGCGCAGGTCGACATCGCCGTCGAAGGACAGAAAGCCGTTGCTCATCAGGCTCAGGCTGTCGAAGCCGCCCGCCATCAGACGGTCGGCGCTCAGCCGCGCCTGGCCGTAGCTCAACGGCGCCGAAGCGTCCGTCGGCTGTGCGGTCTGGCCGATGACCATTTCCCGGGGCTTGCGCACTTCGTTGCCGGCGCTGTCCTGGTACAGCGGCGAGTCCAGCACCACCTCCAACTGACCGCCCGCCGCCCCGACGCCGCCGGCCGCCGCGTGCAGGCGCCCCTCCAGGGACAGGCCGTTGTAAGAACTGAACGCGATGCGCCCGCCGTCGCTGGCGACCCGGGTCGGCCCCTGCCCGGCGATGTCCAGCGTCGCTTCGGTACCGGACGCCTCCAGCCGCGCGCCCTCGCGCACGATCACAAAGGCGTCGGCGGAGGTGGCCGTGGCCTTCTTCGCGTCGATCTCGCCGCCGACGATGATGCTGCCGCCGCGCCCGACTTGCCCGTACACCCGGCCGAGGGCGTCCACCGCCGTATCGGCCCGGCCCGCCACGTCGAGCACAGCGTGTTCGCCGATGAGGATCGAACGCTGGTGCGCTTTCGGGTCGGCGGTCTGGTCGGAGGTCGCAGGGTCGATGGCCGCAAACTGCTGCTGACGAATATCGAGGGTGCCGCCCCAGGCGTTGAGCTCGCCGTCGACGGTGATCTGCCCCGGCCCGCGCAGGCTGATGCGCTGGCCCGGGTCGACGCTGATCCGTGACCCCTGCCCCAGCAGCAACGGGCTGTTGGCCGGATCGATCAGGTTGCGCAGGCTGGCCCCGGCCTGCAACGACAGGCTGGCCCCGGCGCGCTGGGTCAGGCGGCCCTGGGTCGGGCTTTCCTGGAACAGGGTCGGCGTCCACACCTGCATCGCCGTGTCCGGGTCGACGCCGCTGGGGCGGTCGGCCGCCGCATCGGCGAACCGGTACACCGGCATCGTCACGTCGAGGGTCGTGCCGTCGGCCACGGTCAACCCGTTCAGGCCGATCAGGCTGTAGGCGGAGAAACCTTTGCCGAACAGCGCCGGGGTCAGGTGCAGGGTGTCGGCTGCCGGCGTTTCAGCGCTCTGACCGACCGTGATCCTGCCGGCCTGCACCGTCAGGCTGCCGCCGCCGGTGACGCCGTAGCCGCGCACGTCGCCGTCGAAAATCAGCCGGGAATCGCCGGGGGCGGAAATGGCGCTGGACTCCAGCGTCACGTCGCCGCCCTTGCCGCCCCGGGTCTTGCCGTTGGCCAGCACCGCGCCGCCAGACGACACGTCCAGCAGGCTGCCGGCGGCGACCCGGATGTCGCCGCTGCTGCGGATCGACACCGAACCGCCGTTGAGGTACGCCAGGCTGGCGGAGTCGTCGGGGTCGCTGCGCAGGTTGCTCCACAGCCCACGGGTGTCCAGGCGCACATTCTGGGCGATGTCCACCACGGTCGGCTGGCCGGCCGGGGCATTGATCCGGGTGTCCGCACGCTTGTCGGTGTTGAGCTGGTTGAGCACGTTGCCCAAGTGCAGGCTGCCGCCCCGGGCGGTGAGGTCGGCGCCGACGTGCACCTGCGGCCCGTACAGGGTGATGTCGCCGCCGGCGTCGACGCTCAGCGCACGGTTGACGTCGATCCGCTCCTTGGCCGCGACCTTCAGCGCACCCAGCCGCCAGCCGTTGAGGGTGTCGGCGTCCAGCGTCAGCGAACCGCTGCGTGCGGCCGGCATGCTGCCGACGAGATCCGTCGGGGCATCGGTGCCGTCGGCCTTGCCGACCGTCACCCGGTCCATCAATGGATTGAGGCCGTACAGCAGGCCGCCGGCCGCCGCCACGTAGGCCGGGTCGTAGCTGCCGACGATCAGCTGCGCGCGCCGGGCCAGTGCGGTCTGGCTCTGCTCGTAGCCGTCCAGCGCCGCGCGCGGGGCCTGGGTCTGGCGCTCGCCCTGGAAGGTTTCGCCCAGCAATTGGCCGCCCAGCACCGCGCTGCGGGTGCCGATCACCAGTTGTCCGGCGTCGCGGCCGACGGTGTAGCCCGACTCGAAACGCTGGGTCGGTGCGATCAGCGGGTTGTAGTAGACGCTGGTCTGGCCCCAGCGCTCGCTGCGGTCTTCGTAGCCCTTGTACAGCCCGGTGTAGAGCAGGTCTCCCGGCGCCCGCGAGACCTCGTACAGGCGCCCGTCCGCGCCGCGCAGCCAGCTCTGGCGGATCTCGCCGCTCTGCACGTCGAGGGTGCCGCCGGACAGGTTGATCAGCGAGCCCCGCTCGGTGACCACGTCGTTGCCGGCGAAGCTCACGGTGCCGCCCTGGGCCATCCATTCGCCGATGCCGTGGCCGCGGGTGCCGAGGTAGCCGCCGACCTCCAGCAAGCCGCCGGCGGTGTACCAGCGGTCGGTGGCGTAGCCGTTGGTGCCGGCCGGCACGTACACCAGCTCACGCACGTCGACCCAGACGTCGTTGCTGTTGAGCGCGCCTTTTTCGCGGTTGACCGAGGCATCGCGCTGCTCGTTGCCCTGGACGTTGATCTTGATGCTGTTGGACGCCATCGCCACCTTCACGCCGACGGCCCCGGACACGTCGATCAGCGCACCGTCGCGCACCACGCTGCGGCCCTGGGCCGTCACCGCGACCTGCCCACCGGTGGCGAGGGTGACCGAAGCGCTTTGGAACTCGACGCTGCCGCCGCTCTGGATGTCGATGCGCGACTGGTCGCTGCGGATCCGGTTGTTGGCGTTGACCCCGGTCAGCGCGGCCTGGTGCTGGCTGTCCAGGGCGGTGAGGTCGCTGCCGTCGAGCAGGATCGCCGTGGCGCTGCCCTGGCCGAGGGTGACGCTGCCGGCGGCGTCGGCCGCCGGGTTGAGCAAGTGGATCGTGCCCCGGGTGGCCATCGAGGTGCTGGCCACCGCCACGCCGTTCTGGACCACCTCGTGGCCGGTCAGGGTGATGTCGCCGGTGGCCGCCTGGATCAGGCCGTTGTTGCTGACCTTGCCCGCGCTGGCGCCGGCCTTGAAGCCCGGGGTGACTTCGTTGCCGAACGTGGTGGAGAACACGTTGCCTTCGGTGCCCGCGCCCTTGCGGATGTAGAAGCGGTCGCCGGCGCCGAGCACGGTCTGGCCCTTGGCGGTGGCGATGCGGCCGTCGTTCTGCACTTCGTTGCCGAGCAGCAGCACGTAGCCGCCGGCAGCGGTGGACGTGGCCGGCGCGTGGGTCTCCAGGGACGCGCCCCGCTCCACCAGCACCTTGCCGGCGGCGTCGGTGAAGGTCGCCTGACTGCCGCTGCTGTCGACGTACAGGCCACGGTCGCGGAACTGGCTGTCGCTGATCGTCGCGGCGGCGGCCACCAGGTTGCGCACGTTGACCTGGCTTGAGCCGCTGAACACCACGCCGTTGCGGTTGATCAGCATCACCGTGCCGTCGCCCTTGATCGCGCCCTGGATCTGGCTCGGCCGCGCCGCCGGGTCGTTGATGCGGTTGAGCACCGCCCAGTCCGCCTGCTGGGCGAACTCCACCGTGGTGTTGCGGCCGACGTTGAAGGTTTCCCAATTGAGGATCGCCTTGTCGGCGGTCTGCTCGATCTTCACCGTGGTCTTGCCGTCGGCCTGGGACTGCTGCGGGCCTTTGGCGTTCTGCCAACCTTGGGCCAGGCTGTTGTCGACCTTCAGCCCGCCTTCGCCGAGCCCGTCCGGCACCCATTGCACCGACCCCAGCGCCGCCGCGCGGCCGGCGGCCTGGACGGCCTGCTGCGCGGCGATGGCGGCGACGGTGTTGTTGAGGGTCTGCAGCGAGCGCTGCAACTGCTGGTTGGCCCGCTGCTGCTGGGCCAGCGGCGGCGTCATGCCCGGCAACCCGCCGACGCTGCCCCGTACGGCGGCGTTCTGCTGCGCGGCGCCCTTGGCCGCGAACCAGCCGGAGCTGAACGCGGTCGCCGCTTCGGCGCTGCCCGCCACCAGGCACAGCGCGACGGCGTGCGCCAACGGCTTGAGCAGCCACAGGGTCGGCTGCGCAGCGGCGTGCGGGAGGGACGGGGCAACGTTACGGCGACGGGACGGGCGAGCGGGCATCACTGCGAAATCCTTTTTTTGTCTGGCGCATTTGTCTGGCACAAGAGACCGCAGGTCACACGCCCCTGCCGTTACCACCTAGGCGGTTGGCGGACGCCGCGACCGAACGGATGTCACACAAACTTCATGAACGAGGAGTAGGCCGGCCAAAAAAAAACGGCGGCAGCCCGAGGGCTGCCGCCATTTCTTGCACCGGGTGCTGCGCTTACAGAGGACGGCCTACGCCGTTGCAGACGCTGGCGTTGTTGATGTCCAGGTTGTTGCCGGAGGTGTTGGTGATGAAGTTGGCGGTCACAGCGGCTTTCCAGTTGGTCGGAACCGGCGTGAAGCTGTGGGCCACGGTGGCGGCGTTGTTGCCTGGGTTGCTGTAGTGGGTGGTCAGGAAGCTGCGCACATCGTTGGCCACGGAAGCGTCCTTGTAGCACTGGCCGAAGACGAAGTTGGTGTAGGCCACGATCGGGTAGCCGCTCGATGGGTTAGGCACGACCGGCACCCACTGGGCAGGGTTCGAAGGCGTGGTCGGCAGTGCGGCCGAACCCAGGGCCAGCGAGACGTTGGCGGTGGTCGGCTGTACGCCGTTGACGCGGGCGACCACGGCGTTGCTGGCGGCGTTCACGCCGTCCGGGCCGACGTAGCCGATGGAGCCGTCCACAGCGTTGACGGCGGTGGCGACGTCAGCGGTGTTGGCTACGCCCACCCAGTTCGAAGGCAGGGTCGAACCGGCTGGCAGACGGGCGCTGGTGAAGGTCGAGTTGACCGCGAACTTGGTCGGGCAGATCGAGTTCAGGTGACGGCTGAGGATCTCGGTGGTGCCGCTGGAGACGTTACGGTAAACGACGCGGATCGGGGTGGTGTCGGCGGTGCCCAGCAGGGTGCCCCAGGTGGTGGCGGTGCCGGACAGTGCGTCGCACAGTTGGGCGCTGGTCAGGTTGAGGGCGGTCTGGCCGGCCTTCTTGTAGGGGATGGCAACCGAGGTGGCCACGGAAGGCAGTTGGATCAGCGGGCCGTACGAAGCGCCGAAGTTGGTGTTGTAGGTGCTGATTTCAGTGGCGCTGAGGATCGAGTCGCTGCCGGCGAAGTGCACGGTGCCGGTGGTGCCGAACTGCGAGGCGGTGTTGGTCAGGAAAGCGCTTTTGCCCACGCCGCTGCCGGTCACGGCATAGCTGAAGTTGGCAGGCAGGATGCTGTTGGCAGAGCCTTTGTACAGAGCGGCAGGCAGTGAGGCGCCACCACCGGTTACGGCCATGGCCTGGGCGGAAGCCAGGGCGGCGACAGTCAGTGAGGCGGCGATCAGAGTGCGCTTGAACATGAAGAATCTCCTTTTCAACGTAGGTTGGGTACACAGGTTTTCAGGTGACTTGCATGACGCGGGTCGGACTCACCGCTGACCGTCGCTGACGTGGCCCGTGGTTAAGTCGCAGGGAGAAATTCGCAGGTTCCGGTGACAGATAAAGGAAAAAACCTCGGGAGCCGAAGACGCTTTCCGGCGGTTTTTCCTCGGGTGTTTGCGCGGCCGTTTCGGCTGTCTGGGACGGGGTTTTGCGCAAGATCGGCCAGAGCCGTTGAACGGCCGTTGCAGATGACAGAAAGGAGAACCCGAGGATGGCCGGCGCGGGACTCGGGTGACGAATCAGGCGGTGAAAAAATTTTAGAACTTAACTGATCGGGCGGACCTCTTCGTCGGATCGTCGTCCGGGGCAAGCCTGCTCCCACAGGTTTCTGCGGTGAGCACAGATGCTGCGGACAACCTCAATCACTGTGGGAGCGGGCTTGCCCGCGAAGAGGCCGGTTCAGGCAACCTCAAAGGCACAGCCTTATTGCACCAACTGATTGATCTCGATGATCGGCAACAGCACCGCCATGACGATCACCAGCACCACCCCGCCCATCACCACGATCATCAGCGGCTCCAGCAGCGCGGTCATGCCCATGGCCCGGCGTTCGATGTCCCGGGAAAGGGTCTGCGCCGCCCGCTCCAGCATCGGCGGCAGCGCGCCGGTCTTCTCGCCGCTGGCGATCAGGTGGATCAGCACCGGCGGGAACACGTTCTCCGCCTTCAGCGCCGCCGCCAGGTTGGCGCCTTCGCGCACCTTGGCGGTGGCCTCGTTGACGCTCAGGCTCAGGCGGTCGTTGGACAGGGTCTGGCGCGCCGCGTCCAGTGCCCGCAGCAACGGCACCCCGGCCCCGCCGAGGATCGCCAGGGTCGAGGCGAACCGCGCCGTGTTCAGCCCCAGCACGAACCGCCCGAACAACGGCAGCCGCAACACCCGGTGGTGCCAGCTCAGCCGCGCCGCCGGGTTGCGCAAGTACAGGCGCCAGCTCCAGAAGGCACCGCCCAGCAGCCCCGCGCACAGCCAGCCCCAGGCGCGGATGAAATCGCTGGCGGTGAGCATTGCCAACGTCAGCCCCGGCAGGTCCTGGCGGGCCTGGGAAAACGCGCTGACCACCTGCGGCACCACGTAGCTGAGCAGGAAGATCACGATGCCGATCGACACCAGCCCGACCACGCCCGGGTAGATGAACGCGGTGAGGATCTTGCCGCGCAGGTTGTTGCGCTCCTCGATGTAGTCGGCCAGGCGCTCCATGACCTGGGCCAGGTCGCCGGACTCCTCCCCCGCCGCGATCAGCGCCCGGTAGATCTCCGGAAAGTCCCGGGGCCGGGCCGCCAGCGCTTCGGCCAGGCGCATGCCGCTGCGCACGTCGGCGCGCACGGCGCCGAGGGTGTGGGCGATGTGCTTTTTCTCGGCCTGCTCCACCGTGGCGCTCAGGGCGGCTTCCAGCGGCAGGCTGGCGCCGAGCAGGCTCGCCAGTTGCCGGGTGGCCCAGGCCAGGTCGTTGTCCGACAGCTTCGGGCTGAACAGGCCGCCGGCGCCCTGGCCGGCGGCGGTGTTTTCCTTCTGCACCGACAGCGCGGTCAGGCCCCGGCTGCGCAGCAGGCCGAACGCGGCGCTCTGGCTGTCGGCCTCCAGGTGCCCGGTTTCGATCTTGCCGCCGGCGTCGGCGGCCTCAAAGCGGTAGCGGTTCATCAGGCGTCCCGTGTCACGCGCAGGATTTCCTCGGGCGCGGTGGCGCCGCTGCGGATCCAGCGCTCGCCGTCCTCGCGCAGGCTGAGCATCCCGGCCTTCTGCGCCGAGGCGCGCAAGGCCTGCTCCCCTGCCCCTTGGTGGATCAAGGTGCGGATGTCGTCATCGATGCAGAACAGTTCATGGATACCGGTGCGGCCGCTGTAACCGGTGTGGTTGCACGCCGCGCAGCCCACCGGGCGCCAGGTGCCCGGTGCGGCCGGATCCGGCTGCTTGCAGTGGCCGCACAGGCGCCGCACCAGCCGCTGCGCGAGCACGCCGAGCATCGACGACGCCAGCAGGAACGGTTCCACGCCCATGTCGATCAGGCGGTTGACCGCCGACACCGCGTCGTTGGTGTGCAGGGTCGCCAGCACCAGGTGGCCGGTCAGCGAAGCCTGCACGGCGATCTGCGCGGTCTCCAGGTCGCGAATCTCGCCGATCATGATGATGTCCGGGTCTTGCCGCAGGATCGCCCGCAGCGCCAGGGCGAAGGTCATGTCGATCTTGGCGTTGACCTGGATCTGGCTGATGCCCGGCAAGTCGTACTCCACCGGGTCCTCCACGGTGAGGATGTTGCTGGTGCTGGCGTCCAGCCGGGCCAGCGCGGCGTACAGGCTGGTGGTCTTGCCGCTGCCGGTGGGCCCGGTGACCAGCACGATGCCGTGGGGCTGGCGGATCAGGCCGTCGAGGCGGGCCAGCACTTGGGCGTCCATGCCCAGGGTCTCCAGGTGCAGGCGACCGGCCTGCTTGTCGAGCAGGCGCATCACCACCCGCTCGCCGTGGCCGGTGGGCACGGTGGACACCCGAATGTCGATGGGCCGCCCGGCCACGCGCAACGTGATGCGGCCGTCCTGGGGCAGGCGTTTTTCGGCGATGTCGAGCTGGGCCATGATCTTGATCCGCGACACCAGCGCGCCGTGCAGGGCCTTGCGCGGCGAGACCACGTCGCGCAGGGTGCCGTCGACCCGGTAGCGCACCACCGAATGGGTCTCGAACGGCTCGATGTGGATGTCGCTGGCCTCGTCCCGGGCCGCCTGGGTGAGCAAGGCGTTGATCATGCGGATCACCGGCGCGCCGTCCTGGGTGTCGAGCAGGTCGGTGATCTCGGGGATGTCCTGCATCAGGCGGTCGAGGTCGACCTCGCTCTCCGCCGCGCCGACCACCGCCGCCGCACTGCCGGTGTCGGCGTAGGCGCTGGCGAGCAGGCCGTCGAGCTCGTCGTCGCGCACCCGCTCCAGCCGCGCCGCGCCGAACTGGCGGCGCACCTCGCTGATCGACCAGCCCGGCGTCGACGGGCACACCGTCAGCACGCCGTCGCGCAGCAAGATGCGCTGGGCCTTGGCCCAGGCGTAGGGCAATGCGCTCATGACCGCGGACTCGCTTCCAGCGGAACGGCCTTGATCGTCGCCCGCGGCCCGGAGGACGGCGCCACCGCCGGCACGCCCTGGGCGGCGTTGGGCAACTGCGGCGCCTGCATGTCCGGCATCGCCCAGCTGCGCTCCGGTTGCAGGCCGCCCTGGGCACGGCGCATGAAGTCGTAGCGGTTGAGGGTGATGCTGCGCCCCGCCGCGCTGTCGCGGATGATGTACGGGCGCAGGAACACCATCAGGTTGGTCTTGTTGATCGAGCGGCGTTCGTTGCGAAACAGCGCGCCGATCCCCGGCAGGCTGCCCAGCCACGGCACCGCTTCGTTGCTCTGGCTGTAGCCGTCCTGGAGCAGGCCGCCGAGCACCATGATCTGACCGTCGTCGAGCAGGATGCTGGTGTCGATGGCACGCTTGCTGGTGACGATCCCCGCCGAGGTGGCCGCCGCCGAAGCACGTTCGTCGATGCTGCTGACCTCCTGGTAGATGTCGAGCTTGACCGTGCCGCCCTCGGAGATCTGCGGCCGCACATTGAGCTTCAGGCCCACCTCTTCGCGGGTCACGGTCTGGAACGGGTTGTTGCTGGTGCCCCCGCCGCCGGTGACGTAGCTGCCGCTGACGAAGGGGATGGTCTGGCCGACGAAGATGCTCGCTGCCTCGTTGTCCAGGGTCAGCAGGTTCGGCGTGGACAGCACGTTGGTGCCGCCCTTGCTCTTCAGCGCCCGGGCCAGCACCTTGAGGTCGAGGACCTTGCCGATGCCGGGAATGTCGACGGTGCCGTTGACGTAGCCCACGTTCAGCCCCTGGGGCAGCACGTCGAGGCTGGTCTTGCCGTTGAGCTTGAGCCCGGACCCGCCGAGGTTGGCGCCGCCGATCACGCCCTTGCCGCCGAGGTTGCCGCTCTGCCACTGCACGCCGAATTCGCTGGCGTCGTCCTCGCCGACCTCGACGATCAGGCTTTCGATCACCACTTGGGCGCGGCGCTGGTCGAGCAGGTCGATGACTTCGCGCAGGTTGCGGTACAGCGGCTCCGGCGCGGAGATCAGCAAGGTGTTGGTGGTGGCGTCGGCCTGGATGGTCACGCCGCCGGCGCTGAAGGCGACGTTCTGTTCGCTGGCCTGACCGCCGGCGGTGCCGCTGCCGGCGCTGCTGCCTTGGGCATAGCTGCCGCCGTTGCCGGAACCGCTGCCGTTGGTGGTGTTGCCGGTGGAGGTCTGCGTGCCGTTCTGGCCGTTCTGCCCGCCGCCGTTGCTCGTGCTGCCCATGGCGCTGAGCACCGAGCGGGCGCCGTCGCCGGTGCCGCTGTCGCTCTCACCCGTGAGCAGGCCGCGAAGGGCCTGGGCGAGCTTGCCGGCCTGGGCGTTGCGCAGGTACACCACGTGCAGGTTGCTCGGGTTGCTCTGGGCGTTGTCGAGCTTGTAGATCAGGTTGCGCGCCAGCTCCGTGCGCTCGGGGCTGCCGGCGCGGATGATGATGGTGTTGGAGCGCGGGTCGCCGATCACCGCGATCTTCTGCGTGGGGTCGTTGCCCGGCGCGTCCAGCAGGTCGGCGACCATCGGCGCGATGTCGGCGGCGATGCCGTTCTGGATCTGCACCACGTCGGTGTCGATGGCGCTCGGGGTGTCGATGCCGGCGATCAGCTGCGCCACGCGGTTGAGGTTCTCGGCGTAGTCGGTGACCACCACCGTGTTGTTGCCGGGATAGGCGTTGATCGGGTTGTTCGGCGACACGATCGGACGCAGCACCGGAATCAGGTTCACCGCGTTCTCGTACTGCAGGCGGAACGTGCGGGTGAGCATGCCGTTGCCGGCCGGTTTGTCGGCGCTGTAGATCGGCCCGCCGAGCAGCTTGGCGTCGGCCTCCGGCACCACCTGGGCGACGCCGCCGACGTCCACCACGCTGAAGCCCTGCATGCGCAGCGCCGCCAGCAGCATCTCGTAGGCCTGGCGGGCCGGCACCTGGCCTTCGGAGACCAGCGTGAGGTTGCCCTTGACCCGCGGATCGACCAGGAACTGCTGGCCGGTGGAACGGGACAGCGCCCGCACCACGGCCTGGATGTCGGCCTCGACGAAGTTCAGGGTCACCGGTTGGTCGCCCAACGGATTGGCCGCCGCGACAGGCCCCTGCACCGCCCCGCCGCTGCGGGCGCGTGCGGTGATGTTGTGCAGTTGCTTGGGCGCTGGCCTGACCTGGGCCTGCATCCGCTCACGGTCCAGCACCGCGTCGCCACTGCGCTGGGTGTTGGCCAAGGGCCGGCCGAGTTCGCTGTCCACCAGCAACGGCGGCTGATTCTGCGGGACGGTGTTGCTGCACGCGCCCAACGCCACCAACAGCATCGGCAGCGCCTTGCGCGCCGGGTTGAAACCTGACCCCTTCATGAAGCTTCCTTAGCGCCCAGCGCCTGATCCATGCGTACGGTGCCTGACAGAGTGCCGGCGGTGTCATCGGTCGCGGCGGCCTCTGCGCGTTGCAGACGGGCCTCGACCACGTGCAGCGAAAACTGTTGCGGGCGGCTCAGCAGCCAGTCGAGCACGGCGTCCGCCGGGGCCGCGTCGAAGGTCAGTTGCCAGCCGCCGGACGGCACCGCCTGCAAGCGGAAATGACCCGCCAGCCCGGCGGCCTGCAACCCGTGCTGCAGCGAAGATTCGAGGTCTTGTCCGGGGGCCGGCGCGCTGACTTCGCGCAACAGCACCTCCAGGGCTTCGACCTGGGCCCGCAGCTTCGGCGTTTCGGCCTGCCAGTCGGCGATCTTCTTCAACGGCGGCTGGATCAGCGCGACCCACACCAGCAGGGCCGTCACCGCGGTGGCCATGCCGATCACCATGCGTTTCTCCCGCTGGGCCAGCGGCTGCCAGCGGGCCTGCACCTGCCGGGCGACGCGCTGCCAGGCGGCGCGGCCATTGGCCAATGTCACCTTATTCATCTTCCGCTCCGCTGTTGTCGCCGTCGTCGTCGCCTGCCGTGGAGAGGGCCTCGCCGGCCGGACGCAACGTCCAGCCGTCCGCGTCATGGCTGACGCTGATCCCGGCCTGGGCCAGCGTGTCCTGCCAACCCTTGTCGCTGCCGGCCCGGGCGTCGTCCAGCAGGCTCAATTGCAGGGCGCCGTCGACGAACGTCAGGCGCTGCACGCTGCCGGCCATGAACGGCATGCCGTTGCCCGCTTGCAGCACCAGCCGGCTGAAGGCCTGCCCCGGATCGTCCGCCGCCCCCTGCTGACGCGCCGCCAATTGCTGGCGGGCCTGTTGCAGCGGATTGAGGATCACCGGCAATTCGGGAAAGGCCTGTTTCACCCGCTGCATCATCTGCGCCTTGAGCTGTTGGCCCTGCGCGGCTTCGCGGGCGGCGTACAGGTTCAGGCCCGTCACCCACACCGCCAGCGCCAGTGCGCCAAAGCCCAGCGCCCGTCCCCAGCCGCGCCGGTCCACCGGCTGCTGGAGGCCGGCATGCAGCCCCCAGGCCGGCAGCGGTCCGGCCCAGCGTTGGTCGGACGGCAACGACTGTGCACCTTGCGGGGCGTCGTCGCCGATCCAGTGCAGCGCCACGCCGGGCTCCGCCTGCTCCCCGTCATCGAGCAGCGGTTGGATTCGCGCCGTGTGCAGGCTGTCGCGCAGCAGCAGATGCCCCTCGAACACGCAACCGACCCCGCCGGCCATGACCGGCAAACCGTAGGCCGCCGGGTACAGGCCCTTGAGGTGCAGCCCGGTCTGGCGCAGCAACCGCGCGAGCTGTTGCAGTTCCTGCCGCGCCAGCCACGCCACCGCCACCTGCCCGGCGTCATCCCGCGGACCGTGGGCCACGTGCATGGCGGCGACGTCGCCGAGCATCAAGGTCTGGGCCGCGCACTGGACGGCGGCGGTCACCTTGGCGGTCGGCAACGGCGGCAAATCGAGACTGGCCAAGAGGCTGTCCGCCGGGTGCAGGAAGCACACCAGCGGAGTCTTGGCCGGCAATTGCCCAAGACGCTGCACCTGCTGCCGGACCACCTGCCCCTGACGGTCGAGCCACACGCACGCAAGCTCGCTGTCCAGGCTCAACTGCGCCAGCGGCGGCAGGCCCACGCGCACCGGCGTCATACGCCCACCCTCGACCAGATCACCTGCGGCAGACGGTCTTGGCTTCGGTGCAGCAGCGCTTCGACGCTGACCCGACGCTGCTCGCGGCGGGCCTGGCCGCGCAGGCGGAACCAGTCGCTGGTGATGCCGACCTTGACGCTGGTCATCTCCAGTTGCGGCAGGCGCAGGCGGTTGACGAAGTCTCCGCGGTTGATGAACCAGCGGCCGGCGTCGCGCTCATTGATCAGCGCCTGCGCCCGCTCCAGCGACAGCCCGGGCACATACGCCACCAGCACCGGCGCGGTGGCGGTGTTGCCGTTGACCCAGGTGTTGGCCGGGATCACCGTGAGGTAAGGCATCAGCTTGCGCAGGACGGCGTCGTCGACGCCCTCGACGCTGCGCAGGTCTTCAAGCGTGCGCAGCATCGGCAGGGTCGGCGGCTGCGGTTTGCGTGCCGCGCCGGGCGACGTGCCGCGGCCGCTGTCGAAACCATTCTTCGCCAAGGCCTTGTCCGCCAGGGCCGGGTTCAGCAGCCGTGGGTAGGAATCGATGACCCGCAAGGTGATGCGCCGGGCCAGCGCGTCGCTGAGGCCGATCAGTGCGCACAGGCGCTGGAACGCCTCGACCTGGCCGTCATCGATCCGTTCGTTGGCCACCAGCGTGCGCAGGTTGAACTTGCCCTGCTCGTCCTCCAGCCGCCCTTCGAAACCGTGGGCGTTGAGCACCTGTGCCCAGGGCTGATCGAGCCGGGTCAGCGGGTCGCGCTGACGGGCGTCCCAGAGCAATTGGCGGCTCAGTTCCAGGCCGCCGTTCAGCAGCCAGCGTCCCTGCACCCGCAGTTGCTCGGCTTCCAGCGCACGGGTCGAGACGCTCTGGCGGGTGAGCATGCCGGCGGCGATCACCGCCACCACCGCCGCGATCAGCAGCGCGCTGATGATCGCCATGCCCCGCTGGTTCGATGGGCTTTCCATGGCCGGCCCTACAGTTGCCAGGAGCCGATGTCGGCGTTCACGCCCTCGCCGTCCGGCTGGCCGTCGGCGCCGAGGGAGAAGATGTCGATCTCGCCGTTGGCGCCGGGGTTGAGGTACTGGTACGGGCGGCCCCACGGGTCGTTGGGCAAACGCTCCAGGTACGAGCGCCAGTTGCTGTTCTTGGCGTCGGCGGGACGCTCCACCAGCACCTTCAGGCCCTGGTTCATGGTCGGGTAGCTGCCGTGGTCGAGCCGGTACAGCTTGAGGGCCTGCATCAGCCCGCCGATATCCTGCTTGGCCGCCGTGGCCCGGGCCTGATCCGGCCGGTCCAACACCTTGGGCACCACCATCGCCGCCAGAATCCCGAGGATCACCACCACGACCATGATCTCGATCAGGGTGAAGCCCTGCTGCCGGCGAGGCATCCGTGGCGGTTGTTGAGGCTGTTTGCGCTGCGCGATATCCATCTCGTCATTCCCTGGCTAGATTCGATTCGACGCGCAGTGTTGCAAGAAGATATGTCAGAGATGTTGTGAATCCTCGGGAGTTTCAGTCTTCAAGCGGTCAAGCGCGGGGGTTAGCGTCAAGGGCTGCCCGACCGCCCGAGAACCCGATGCGCGCCCCGTCCAAAGAAGCCGGATTCACCCTGATCGAAGTGCTGGTGGCCCTGGCGATCATCGCCGTGGCCATGTCCGCCGCCGTGCGCGTGGCGGGGCTGATGACGCAGAGCAGCGGCCTGCTGCGCGACCGCTCGATTGCGATGATTGCGGCGCAGGGGCGCATGGCCGAGCTGCAGTTGGAGAGTCGGTTGCCGATGGGGATGAAAGCCGTGGAGTGCGACCAGGGGCGCCTGCCGTTGCGCTGCGAGCAAATGATCGGCAGCGCCGAGAACGGACGACTGCTGAAGGTCGGCGTGCAGGTGTTCGACCGCAGCCAAGATGCGCCGCCGCTGGCGCGGGTCGAGACGCTGTTGAGCCGTCCGCAGCCCTGATCCTGCCTTGTGAAGACGAGTCGCCCTCACCACAGGGTTGTTTTTCAGGGACGGGTCAGCCGAGGCAGGTCCGGGCCTTGCGGCAGTTTGTCCACGGCCAGCCGCTGCGGCTCGCCGCCCTGCTCGATCACCACCGCATCGCCTTCCACCGCCAGCAGTTTCACCCCGGCACTGATGCGCTCGCCTTGCAGGAAGCTCTGCGGCGGTCCGTCGTTGAGGCTGAGGATCGCCACCGCACCGCGGCTGCCGGCCATCACGCCGCTGACCTTGATCTGCACCGGCGCCGTGCGGTCGGCAAACCATTGCAGCGCCGGGCTGTCGCTGCGGGCGGCGAGCAGTTGCGGGGCGGCGGCCGGGGTGTGTGATTCGGCGGGTGTCAGCAGCAGCGACGACCATGTCGCCACGCCCACCAGCGCCGCCAGCAGCGCCAGGGCCTGTGCCATCTGCGGCGGGGAAACGCGTGCGGTAAAGTTCATGGGTTCAATCTCCTTTCAATCCCGACCGTCAGACTACCCGGCAATTCTCACGGTTTTATTTCACACGCCTTACATGTTGGCCGGGCACGATGGCTTTTCAGAACAGGTCGACGCGAAGGAGTGCGCAGGGCATGAACCGGTTCACGCAACAGGGCTTCACCCTGATCGAGTTGATGGTGGTGCTGGTGATCATCGGCATCGCCAGCGCGGCGATCAGCCTGAGCATCCGCCCCGACCCGCTGCAACTGCTGCGCAAGGACGCCGAGCGCGTGGCGCAGTTGCTCCAGGTGGCCCAAGCCGAGGCCCGCGCCGACGGCCGGCCGATCGCCTGGCTGAGCGACGCCAAGGGCTTCCGCTTCAGCCGGCGCAGCGACAGCGGCCAGGGGTTCGACCATTTCGAGCGGGATGCGCAACTGCGCCCGCGCCCTTGGCAGAGCCCGAAGCTCGATGTGCGGGTGGAACCGAAGCAGAAAGTGGTGCTCAACGCCGAATGGATCAACCCGCCGCTGCAATTGACCCTGTCCGACGGGCTCAACCGCCTGAGCGTGATGCGCGATGCCGCCGGCCGGATCAGCGTGCAATGAAGCGCCAACAGGGTTTCACCCTGATCGAAGTGATGGTGGCGATCCTGCTGATGGCGGTGGTCAGTCTGATTGCCTGGAAGGGGCTGGACAGTGTCACGCGCGCAGACAGCCATTTGCAGGCCAGTGGTGAGCAGAACGACAGCCTGCTGCGGGCGTTGAACCAGTTGCAGCGCGACGTTGAGCTGCGTGCCGGAATCGAGCTCAGCGAACCGAAACGTGCCGGCGAAGACGACGAACCCGACACCGCCCCGCCCGCCCTCACCGTGCGCGGCAGCGACAGCCAAGGCTTTCGGCTGGACATCATCCGCACCGCCGCCGACCGGCCCGGCGCCCTGCAACGGGTGCGCTGGTGGCTCAAGGGCGACACCCTGTACCGCGCCGCCGCCCCGGCCCGCAGCCGCTATCCGCTGCCGGCGCCGACCTCTGGGGTGGCGGTGCTCACGGATGTCAGCGAAGCGCAGGTGCGGGTCTGGGATCCGGACAAGGGCTGGCGCCCACTGAGCGGCAACCGCAAGGAAGATCCGCCGGGCCTGGAACTGCGCCTGACCCGCCAGACCCCGCAAGGCCCCGAACGCTACCGCCAGGTCATCGGCCCGCTGCTGTGATCGCCCTGATCCTGCGGTGCCTCGACCGGCGCCATCGCCAGCAGGCTGGCTGGCTTGTATGCTGGTACTTGAAGGGAGGAGGAGGGACTAGGCTGGATTCTGACTGTTGACGCAGTACAGACCGTGGGAGATTTCGCCCCTTCCTC